>CALPKA020000061.1 GCA_943324025.2 Bifidobacterium breve
CGATTATTTACAGTTTCGATTGCAGACAAATGAACCACCTTCACTTTTATGTATTTTTGCTCATCGCACCCTTACTTGTTTTTGCGTTGAGAATAATTTTGGTTGAGTTTTCAGCTGTTATTGCCGTCTCAAATTATGCAGATAGATTGCTTAGATTTCGTAAACTAATTAATAGATTGACCAGAAATGAGGTCTCCCAAAGAGAAATCAACGAAGAATTAGTGGTTTTACTTCAAATGATTTCAATAATGATTTCAGCAGGTGAAAGTCCTATGGCTGCGTTGAAATACACTTCAAAACGTTCTGAGGGGTATTTACCCAGATTAATTGAACAGAGTTTTAAAAAGTACTCAGGTGGTTTGAATTTAGTTCAAACACTAGATTTCATTGCAACTGCCACTGACTCAAATCAAGTCAGGCGCTTGACTAACTCCATTCAAATCGCGGTCGAACGTGGTACCCCAATTTTGGAGGTTTTGAATAATCAGGTCACGGCATTAAATAAGGAGATTAATCTCGCCTTACTGAAGAGATCTGGTAAGAGTGAGATAGCTCTTTTAATTCCGGTGGTCTTCTTAATCTTGCCAGTATCAATTGGATTTGCGATTTGGCCCTCGATCTATGGCTTAAACCAAGCGGGGTTTTAAATCTAAAGGTTAGACTTCAGCCATGTCCAAGGTTCTCTCATCACTGCCAGTTGGCGAAAAAGTTGGTATTGCCTTCAGCGGTGGTTTAGATACATCAGTTGCTGTTGCATGGATGAAAAGTAAAGGTGCAACACCTTGTACTTACACAGCCGATTTAGGACAGTATGATGAAAAAAATATTGAAACTGTGCCAGATCGCGCTAAAGAGTATGGCGCAGAAATTGCTCGATTAGTTGATTGCAAGAGTGCATTAGTTGAAGAAGGATTAGCAGCACTTGCTTGCGGAGCATTTCACATTACAACTGCAGGTAGGGCTTATTTTAATACCACTCCACTTGGGCGAGCAGTTACTGGAACATTACTAGTCAGAGCTATGTTGGCAGATAATGTTCTAATTTGGGGAGATGGATCTACCTACAAAGGTAATGACATAGAGCGTTTTTACAGGTATGGATTATTGGCTAATCCAAAACTTAAAATATATAAACCTTGGCTAGATAAAGATTTCGTAAGTGAATTAGGCGGCAGAAAAGAAATGTCCCAGTGGCTAATCGATCATAAACTGCCATATCGAGATTCAACGGAAAAGGCATACAGCACCGATGCAAATATTTTGGGTGCAACCCACGAAGCCAAATCATTGGAGAATCTTGATTCTAGTATTGAAATAGTTGAACCAATCATGGGAGTTAAGTTTTGGGATTCTTCAGTAAAGATTGAGACTGAAGATGTAACAATTGAGTTTTCACAAGGTAGAGCTATTTCTATTAACGGCAAGTCATTTAAAGATGTGGTTGCGTTAATGCAAGAGGCTAATTCAATTGGTGGTCGCCATGGCTTGGGCATGAGTGATCAAATTGAAAATCGAATCATTGAGGCTAAGAGTCGTGGAGTTTATGAATCACCAGGAATGGCTCTTTTATTTATTGCCTATGAGCGTTTGGTTAGCGCAATTCATAATGAGGACACTATTTCTACCTATCATGAGCAAGGACGTAAGTTAGGAAGACTGCTTTATGAAGGTCGTTGGTTTGACCCGCAAGCATTGATGATTAGACAATCTTTAACATCATGGGTTGCTTCGGCAATTACTGGTTCAGTAACACTTAGGTTGCGCCGAGGCGATGATTATTCGATTATTAATACTAAAGGCAAGAATCTTTCCTACTCACCAGAGAAATTATCTATGGAGCGCACTGAAGGCGCTGCCTTTGGGCCAAGTGATCGAATCGGTCAATTAACTATGAGAAACCTTGATATTGAAGATACGAGAACAAAGCTTGAGTTGTATGCATCACAAGGCCAACTTGGAAGTGCTGATTTTGATCTGATTAAAGAGATCGGCACCGACAAAAAATAGTCGGTTCATAAAGTAGTATCTGCCCTGATGTTTCCGGGGGTCGGTGTAATTCCGAACCGGCGGTCAAAGTCCGCGACCCAAATGAAATTCATTTGGTTGATTTGGTGAAATTCCAAGACCGACAGTTAAAGTCTGGATAAAGGAACATCTAGGAGATAACGCATGTCTGTTTTGCAATGGTTGTTTGAAGCACAAATCCAATTCGGCAGTAAGTCAATTACTTATCGAGAAATTATCGGTGGCCTACTTGGATTAACTAGCGCAGTACTTGGACTTAAGCGAAAAGTACTTGCTTGGCCAGTTGGTATAACTGGCGATGCACTTTTGTTTACAGTTTTTCTTGGCGCAGTCTTCTCATTTGGTGCAGATGATCAGGAGAAGAATTTTTATGGCCAAGCTGGACGTAACTTATTACTAATATTTGTCAGCATTTATGGCTGGATTCGATGGACTCAACATCGAAAATCTGGCGCACCAGGCACTCCTGCTGTTGTGCCCCGCTGGACTACAACTAAAGAGAAAATGGTTTTAGTTCCTGCCATCATAATTTTCTACACTCTGGCTTACCAATTATTTAAATCTCTTGGACAAACTGGTACTTGGTTAGCCGTTGATACCTGGATATTTACTGGCACTGCTTTGGCTACATTTGGAATGAGCCGCGGCTATGTTGAATTCTGGTTGGTGTGGGTTGCAGTAGACCTAGTTGGAGTTCCATTTGCATTTAGCAATGGCTATTACCCAACCGGTACTTTGTATGCAATTTACCTGCCATTTGTAATCTGGGGCTTTATTTCATGGCTTAAGATCTCAAAGCGGGAAAACGTAAAACAATAAGCAATCAAGTAATTAAAATGGGCCGGAATTTATCTTCCGGCCCATTTTTATAGCTCTTGTAAATCCTCTGGCGTTCCATGCACGCCCTTTAAGTCACCACTTAATTTATAACCAATTCCATCTCTTTGAACAGGTCGCTCAGCTTTGCTCCAGTTTGGTGGAACTACTCCAAGCACGCCTTTTTGAAAGTCTTCAAAAGCTTTTAAAACTTCAGTTTTAGTGTTCATAACAAATGGTCCCATCCATGCAACTGGTTCACGGATTGGTAGACCACCAAGAATTAACACATCCATAGTTGGAGCACGGGATTCTTGGTTTAGATCAGCAGCAATAACTATTTGATCTCCATCGCGATAGGTGACAAGCTGCCCTGTTTTAATTGCATGCTTTTCTTCACCAACAGTTCCAAATCCATTTAAAACATAAGCCAATGCGTTGTATGCAGGATTCCATGGCAGTCGTAATTCACTACCTGGCTGCAAGGTTGCGTGCACCAAAGTTATTGGAGTTTGTGTTGAACCAGGACCTTTATGTCCTGCAACCTCTCCAGCAATAACTCTAAGGAGTGCGCCGCCATCACTTGAAGATAAAAGTGCAACATCAGAGGCACGTAGATCTTGATAGGCAGGAGGGGACCATTTTTTTGCGGCAGGAAGATTTACCCAAAGTTGGAAGCCATGAAATAGTCCGCCGCTTACAACTAAATGTTCTGGTGGAGTTTCGATATGCAAAATTCCAGCTCCAGCGGTCATCCATTGTGTATCTCCATTAGAGATTGTTCCACCACCACCATGGTTGTCGTAGTGATCAAAAATTCCATCAATTATGTAAGTAACAGTTTCAAATCCTCGATGTGGATGCCAAGGTGTGCCTTTAGGTTCACCGGGGGCGTATTCAACCTCTCCCATTTGATCTAGATGAATAAATGGATCTAAGTCAGCTAAGTCCACGCCAGCAAATGCTCGTCTTACTGGAAAACCTTCACCCTCATGTCCTTGCGGGGCAGTAGTTATGCTCTTTACCCGACGGGCACGTGAGTTTGGATCAACAACTACTCTTGGAAGAATAGTTATATCTTTGACTGTTACTGCTGGCAAGATCTCTCCTAAATTTAATTATGTACCTGAATTATACAACTAACTAATCAGTTGAATTATTCCTTATAGAGCTTTTAACGCGCTAACTACTTTTGTAAGCGAATCCTTTGCATCTCCAAAGAGTAAAGTGGTTTTTGGTTCATATAGAAGTTCATTCTCTATTCCAGCAAACCCAGGTCGCATAGAGCGTTTTAGGAAAATCACATTCGCTGCTAAAGCAACATCTAAAATCGGCATGCCATAGATAGGACATCCTGGTGTGGTTTTAGCAGCTGGATTAACCACATCATTTGCGCCAACAACTAAAACAACATCTGTCTGTGGGAATGTTGGATTTATCTCTTCCATCTCTACCAATTGTTCATATGGAACATTTGCCTCAGCTAACAACACATTCATATGTCCTGGCATTCGACCAGCAACTGGGTGAATTCCGTAGGCAACCTCAACACCTTTTGAAGCTAGTAAATCGGCTAACTCTCTAACTGTGTGTTGGGCCTGAGCAACGGCTAATCCAAATCCTGGCACGATCACAACGCGCTGTGCGTAGTTAAGCAAAATTGCAACATCATCTGGTGAACCTGATTTAACAGGTCTGGCATCTGCTTGAGCACTGGCTGGACCTGCTTTGGCTGTAAAGGCACCAAACAAAGTTCCAAATAAGGATCTACCCATCGCCTCTGCCATTAATCTGGTCAGAATAGTTCCTGATGCACCAACTAATGTTCCGGCAACAATTAATAAAGTGGTTTCTAAAACATAACCAGATGCAGCCACAGTTAATCCAGTGAATGCATTTAGCAATGAAATTACGATTGGGACATCTGCACCACCTACTGGAAGTACAAACAAAACTCCAAACAAAAGTGAAAGTAAACCATTTACCAACAATGGCGTTGTGCCACCACTTGAAATTACCCAACCACCGCTGGCCAATACACCCACTAGTGTCAAGGCAATTATTTGCCGGCCGAAAGGGAAAATAACTGGTCTAGTTGTCATCAACTCTTGTAATTTTAAGAAAGTTATAACTGATCCTGAAAAAGAAACACATCCAACAATTACTGTAAATACGGTTGCAATCACCACCGCGGTGGTTGCTTCCTCACCTAATTTTAAA
>CALPKA020000062.1 GCA_943324025.2 Bifidobacterium breve
CAGTAGCGCAAGATATGTGGAAAGAATCTTTTTAAATGAAATTGAAAGTATTAGTAAAATGCCAATTATTTGAATCAAATAACTCTTTCCAATAGAGGTTTGCGTCAAGTAGGAACGAATTACTGTTAGATCGAAGGAGGCTGAGAGTGGCTGTTCAAGTAAATAGGCAATCTGGACTAAAACATAAAATACAGTTGAAAGTAACCAAAGAAAAGTTAAATTTCTAGCCTTCTTGATCAAACCGTTGTTAGCGACCCTGCCTTTTATATCCGTGTCTAAAAATGCGATGGCAATTATCAAGCCGATACTCAGCACAGCCGTAAGCTGCATTAAACCCTTTGAAAGTGGAGAAAGTATTTCAATCAAGCCTTCACCAATTTTACTTTATGAATTTCTTACTTGAGCTTGAAGCTTTCTTCACTCTACGTGGCTTTGCTGGCGCATTAAATGTTTGTTTGGCATAACGAGATAAGAAAACTAACATGATAAAGGCAAAGATCATTAATCCGACTACAAATAAATCTGTTAGGCGATTTGGAGAATTATTAATTAAAACATCCTCAGTTGGCGAAGGTGTTGGTAATGTCATTTCGGCAGGTGCGTTATACAAGAAAGTAAATGATCCTGAAGTAGCAGGTTGATCAACTGCCATCAATGTATAGGTCACTGTATATAAGCCAGATGTTGTAAGCGGTTTGATACCAACCATTAACACTGGGCCTTGAATTTGAATAGATCCATCATCAACTCTTTGACCATTTGAATTGGTTACAGTAATTTCATTTGCATCTTCAACTAGATCTTGACTTGCTTTAATTGTTACCGCAGTAGGTGAGATACTAAGAACTGAGCCAGCTGTTGGTGAGGTACTTACGATTGAGGTTGCTAAAGCCTGTGATGGAGAAATCATCGTTAGGAAAATAAAGGTAATGGGTAGCAAAATGCGCCTCATCTTTTCACCCCCAATTTTCCAGTTAGCCCTAATCCTGCCACCTGCTTAAGATTACTCCTATGCCAACCTATGAGTATCTGTGTAATCAATGTGAGCATGGCTTTGAGGTAATTCAGAGTTTTACAGATGCGGCGATCCAGGTTTGCCCAAAATGCAATGGAGATGTTCGCAAGGTTTACAACAACGTTGGTGTGGTTTTTAAAGGTAGCGGCTTTTATAAAACAGATTCAAGGGGTGCGCAAACTTCAAAACCAGATTCTTCTGCCTCAAAAAGTGAAAGTGCGCCAGCTCCAAAAAATGATTCTAAGCCAACTGCAAATGGGTAATGCTTAATTCTTAATTGTGATGTGGTGGCTTATCCCTTGCAATTTCATCATCTCGATAGGTATCAATTTCTAAATCAATTTCATCACTAGTTACCTTAGGCAATAGCTGGTGATCAACTTCACCAGGCTTTGGTTGCTTGCCGTTTTTTAAGTTTTCTGGATTACTCATTAGAATATAAGCCTACACTCTTTTAACTTAACACTTTGGATAGGCGAACATGTTTGAAAAATTAGGCTCACTCATAGTTAACCGTAAAAAACTAATTTTCACCGTTTTTATCATTTCCATTCTCTCAGCGGGTGTAATTGGCTCCTCAGTGTTTGGCAAACTAGACAGTGGTGGCTACAGCGATCCAAAGAGTGATTCAGCAAAAGCATTTGAGTATTTAACTGATGTTTTCAAAGTGAAAGATCCAGCTGTAGTGCTTGTGGTTGAAACACCAACAGAGTTAACAGATCCAGCAGTTGTTGCTACTGCAACAAAACTTGAATCAATTATTAAGACTGAAGAAGGAGTTGGATCAACACTTTCTTATTGGAGCTCAGGTGGAGCGCCATCTCTTAAGAGTTCTGATTCAAAATCTGCCTTTTTATTTGTTTACAGCGAAGATGTTGAGTGGGACACTGTTCAATCATTAGGCAAGCGCATGCAGGCAAAATACGATGGCAAATTTGAGAACTTAACTATCTATGCAAGTGGCACTGGTGTATTTGCCCATGCAATTAATACCAAAATTGCTGATGATCTAAAGCTTTCTGAATCAATCTCAATCCCACTTACATTCATACTTTTAGTCTTTGTTTTTGGTGGACTAGTAGCAAGTGCTATGCCGTTACTTGTTGGAGTATCAGCCATCTTGGGTTCATTCCTAGTTATATACCTACTTACTTTATTCACTGGAGTAAGCGTTTTTGCTCTAAACCTAATTACTGGACTAGGACTAGGTCTTGGTATTGATTACTCACTTTTAATTGTGAATCGATTCCGTGAGGAGTTGCATGCAGGTAAATCAGTTGATGAAGCCATCAAGCGAACTGTTGCAACCGCAGGTAAAACTGTTTTCTACTCAGGCTTAACTATTGTTATTACCTTAGCCTCCTTAATGCTATTTCCATTAATGTTCTTAAAATCATTTGGTTATGCTGGTGTAACAGTTGTAATCATGGCAGTTCTAGGTTCATTAGTTGCACTACCAGCACTGCTTGCGATTTTAGGTAATCGAATTGATAAAGCTGTTGTAAGAAAGAGTGCAATTACGCCAAAGGAAGATGGTCGTTGGGCACAGACTGCAAGATTTGTAATGCGCAAGCCAGTCTCAGTTGTTGTACTTTGCCTAATTGCACTTGGTGTATTTGCAGCACCAATTACAAATATTGTCTTTTCTCAAGTGGATTCAAGAGTATTGCCAGCTAGTAATCCTGCTGCCTATGCCTCACAACTGATTACTGAAAGATTTCCTGGTCAAGAGGGAAATCCAATTGAAATTATTATTCCTGGTGGATCTGCAAAATTAGAAGAGATTAAAAACTACACGACAGAGATTTCAAAGGTTAAAGGTGTTGTTCGAATCGGAGAGCCACAAGTATTAGGTAATGATGTTCGGGTAATTGCAATCCATGACATGGGACCTCGAACTCCCTTAGCAGAGGTCTTAATTAAAGAGATTAGACAAATCCCATCCCCTGACCAAACATTAGTTGGAGGCGTGGCTGCAGATTATGCAGATACACAAATAGGAATTGCTAGGACTATGCCATGGGCTCTTACCTGGATTGCAGTTGGAGTATTAGTACTGCTCTTCCTATTTACTGGATCAATCATTCTGCCTATCAAGGCGGTAATTCTTAACATCCTCTCCCTTGCTGCAACTCTTGGTGTTATCACCTGGATATTTGTTGACGGCCATTTGAAGTGGTTGGTTGGAGATTTCACAGTCACGGGTGCAGTAGATACCGGTTCAATTATTTTGGTAGCTGTTGTCGCCTTTGGTCTATCAATGGATTATGAGTTATTCCTGCTCTCTCGAATTAAAGAGGAGCATGATGCAGGAAGATCAAATATTGAATCTGTTGCAACCGGCTTACAAAGATCTGCTCGAATAATCACAGCTGCTGCTGGTTTATTAGCAATAGTTTTCGCATCCTTTATGTTGAGCGGAGTTACGTCAATTAAAATGCTGGGCTTTGGTGTGGCATTTGCAATTATTTTAGATGCAACATTAGTGCGCGCACTTTTGGTCCCAGCTTTAATGAGATTATTTGGTGAGCGAAATTGGTGGGCACCAAAATCAATGAAGAGATTTACTCTAGATCACTAATTGATTGCGTCCCCGGCGGGAGTTGAACCTGCGACCTACCGCTTAGGAGGCGGTTGCTCTATCCACTGAGCTACGGGGACAAATATTTAATTTTGCTTAAAATTTAATTACAGTGAATTGTAATTTAATTTAATAATAATTGATAACTAATCAATAAATGTGCGTAAATTTGTCTTTAAATCCACGTTCAGATAGGCTTGTTTCAATTCGTTTGGAGTTAAATATCATGAAGGCCCTTGTTATAGGCGCCGGTGGAGTAGGCAGAGCGATAGCAAATATCGCATCACGACGTTCATTTATTGAATCTATGGTGATTGCAGACCGTACCCTGGCTCGCGCAGAAGAAGCTGTTGCGCGCGTAAAGGATCCAAGATTTTCTGCTGCGATGGTTAATGCCGCTGAATTAGAAGATATTCGCGAATTAATTCGTAAAGCAGACCCAGATGTTGTGATTAACGCAGTTGATCCACGCTTTGTAATGCCAATCTTTTTAGCTTGTGAAATTGAAAATACTAATTACATCGATATGGCAATGTCTTTATCTCGTAAACATCCTCACTACCCATATACCGAAACTGGCGTAAAGCTTGGCGATGAACAATTTGCTCGTGATTACAACTGGGATGAACGAAAAATCTTTGCATTAATTGGAATGGGTGTTGAGCCTGGTATGAGTGATGTGTTTGCCAAGTATGCAAGCGAGCATTTATTTAGCCGTATAGATTCATGCACAATTCTAGATGGCTCAAACTTAAGAGTTGAAGGGTTTGATTTTGCTCCATCATTTTCAATTTGGACCACAATTGAAGAATGTCTAAATCCACCTCTAGTTTGGGAAGATGGCCGCGGTTGGTATACGACCACTCCATTTTCAGAGCTTGAAATTTTTGATTTCCCAGAAGGTATTGGTCCGGTTGAGTGTGTGAATGTTGAGCACGAAGAGGTTGTATTAATTCCGCAAAAGATTGATGCAAAGAAGGTTAACTTTAAATATGGTTTGGGCGCAGAGTTCATTACCATCCTAAAAACTATTAACATGCTTGGCATGGATCGTAAAGAAACGGTTGAGGTTCAAGGGGTATCAGTTTCACCTCGTGATCTATTGACCGCTTCATTGCCAGATCCTGCAACACTAGGTGAGCGTATGCGCGGTAAAACATGTGCTGGTGCATTAATTAAAGGTTTAGATAAAGAAGGAAATCCAAAAGCGGTTTATATCTACAACGTCGTTGATAATGCCTGGTCAATGAAGGAGTTTGGCGATCAAGCTGTTGTTTGGCAAACTGCAATTAACCCTGTTATCGCACTTGAGTTAATTCACAAAGGCGCTTGGAAGCCGCTTGGAGTTAATGGTCCAGAGTGGTTTGAATCCAAACCATTCTTAGATTTATTAGAAGAGTACGGAACCTCTTGGCATATCCG
>CALPKA020000063.1 GCA_943324025.2 Bifidobacterium breve
TGAGTCTGCAAATGCTGCAGATTGCCTAGAATCTATATTGAATCAAACCGGTCTAAACAAGGTTGAAATTCTCTGCCTCGATGATGCTTCTACTGACAATACTGCAGAAATCATAAAAGGATTTCCTACAGTTAAATACCTTTCGGGTTGTAACCCACCAGAAGATTGGCTAGGCAAATTATGGGCATGCCACACCCTGGCAGAGAAAAGCACTGGGGAGTATCTTGTTTTTGTTGACGCCGATGTTAGGTTGAGTAAAAATGCCGTGGCAAGTTCGATATCGAAAATGGGAAATTGGGATTTTATTTCTCCATATCCTAGGCAAATTGCATCCGGTTTCATTCAAAAAGTATTTCAACCATTGCTGCAATGGTCATGGCTAGCCTCTGTTCCACTTTTACTAGCTCAGAAACTTTCAATTAAATCGATGGCTGTTGCAAATGGCCAATTTTTAATCGTTAAAAGACAGGCTTATTTTAATTCTGGCGGTCATGCAGCGATTAAATCTGAAGTTTTAGATGATTTAGTGCTGGCTAAACAACTGCTTGAACATGGATATAAAGGTGGTGTTGCAGAGGGAAGCCAGATTGCTAAATGTCAGATGTACCAAAGTAATTCAGAACTATTTAAGGGATACCAAAAATCTCTTTGGAAAGCATTTGGATCATTACCCGGAACAATCTTGGCAATCATGCTATTGATAACAACCGGCGTACTGCCCATAGTTAACGCACTGTTAGGATCAACTACTGGCTTAATTGCATTTGGATTAATCGCAATTAGCAGAGTCATCGCTTCACTTAGAACTAGTTCACTTCCCAACACTGCCCTCTTACATCCAATTGCAACGATTCTGCTTCTTGTATTGATTGCATATTCATGGTTTGGGAAAATGACAAAGAGCCTGACTTGGCGAGATAGATCGGTAATTTAAATGGCAAAGATTTCTGTAGTTGGAGCTGGCATAGGTGGAATGAGCGCTGCTGCAAGACTTGCAAAGCAGGGCCATCAAGTCACAGTATTTGAAAACAGCGATCAATCAGGCGGTAAATGTCGAACTGAATGGTTCGGCGATTATGCATTTGATACCGGCCCATCTTTACTGACTCTACCTGCTGTGTTTAGAGATCTATTTCTTAAGACAGGCAAGCGAATTGAGCATGTTTTAGATATTTCACCAGTTGACCCAGCATTTAATTACAACTTTGCAGATGGAAGTAAGGTTACATTCCCCAATTTATCCAATCCAAAAACATACCTAGAAATTGAAAAATCCTTTGGTATCTCAGCCAGTAACAGCTGGCGTCAAATTATTGAGCGATCAGAGAAAATGTGGGAAGCCTCCAGGGATTCATTTATTGAATCTGAGTTAACTTCAATTTGGCCACTGCTATTGCGGAGGAATTTGATTAATCAAATTAACCAAATCTCCCCCTTTACCTCTCTTAGAAGCTTAAGTGAAAAATTAAACCTTGATCCACATTTGAAGATGATTATTGATAGGTATGCAACCTATACCGGCAGCGATCCAAGAAGTGCACCAGCTGTTTTACTAACTATTGCCTTCGTCGAAAGCACCTTTGGCGCTTGGCATATAAAGGGTGGTATTGGACAACTTTCTGTTGCATTGGAGCAAAGATGCAGAGATTTAGGTGTTGATTTTCAGTTTAAATCGTTGGTAACAAAAATACTAGTGGAGCGAAATAAAGTTGAAGGCGTAGTTTTAAGCGACGGCAAGGTAGTTAAATCAGATCTAGTAGTTTCAAACTCTGATGCCGAATATACATTCAATTCACTTATAGGCAATGAAGTCTCTTCAGCACGTGGTGAGAGGCGAAAACTTAAGTCGGCAACCAAATCTCTAGCTGGTTTTTCTCTATTGCTCGGCTTAGATAACAGTAAATCTAAGCCAGTAGAAGTCAAACATCACAATGTTTATTTTCCGGAAAATTACGATCTAGAGTTTGACCAAATATTTACACAAAAAGTACCGGTAACAGATCCAACTATTTATCTCTGTGCCCCAAAGGATTCTTCAATGGTTAAAGGTGCAGATAAAGAAGCATGGTTTGTATTAGTCAACGCACCCCGTCATGAGCCAGAATCAGGATGGGACTGGAAAGATGGTGGGCAAGAGTATGCTCAAAAAATCATTTCCAAAATGGATGATCTAGGTCTTAACGTTACTAATCGTTTAGATTTCATGGAATATAGAACACCTGCTGATCTAGAAAACTATGCGATGGCACCTGGAGGTTCAATCTACGGAACTTCTAGCAACTCCCCAGTTTCTGCTTTTCTAAGGGCTAAAAATCGATCAAAAGTGAAGGGATTATTTTGTGTTGGTGGATCAGCTCACCCAGGAGGTGGATTACCTCTGGTTGGTATCAGTGCTGAGATAGTTGCAAAAGCAATTGGAAAAGCTTAACCAATCTTAGAATAGATAAATCTAACAATCATTAGGAAACTAATCAGCTGAAGCACACTCCATATCATTACGATCATATTTAGGATCTGAAATTCAAATTGAAATGCGATTAAAGCAATAAATATGAAAGATGCTCTGACTGGGCGCTCGGCGAATGTAACAATGGTAATTTCAGTCAAACCAGCTCCCATGGCTCTTGCTCTTAAATACTCCTGCGTAAAAGCGATTGTGCAAACAAATAAAAGTAAATAAATATCAACACCTAGTTGATATAGAGCAAGTACCCAAAAAATTTCAGTAAACCTATCAACGATTGAGTCTAAGACCGCGCCCATCTTTGAGGATTTATTGGAAATAAGTGCCAAGCTGCCATCAACTCCATCGCAGATAAGTGAAAATACCAGGAAAATTGGCGCCCAAATTGAATTAGAAGTTAGATACACCAAAATGCCAAAAATTAAACCTAAGAAAGTTAAAGAATTAGGCGTGATGCCAATTCTAGAAAGTGGTTTTGTGACTGAATAAGAAATATTCAACCAAAGCCTCACTATTCCTTCAACTTTCGCCCCGCCATGATGGTTGCTCCAATCACGGAAGAATTCTTCTTTAATCACGATTTCACCAACCCTAAATTCTTAGCAATCTCAATTGTTGATTCTGCCGTGTTCATAGTATAAAAATGTAAGCCAGGAACACCTAAATCTAATAATTGGGCGCCCATTTGAGTAGCGATATCTATTCCAATTTTTTTAACTGAAACAGGATCAGTTTTTACAGATTCAAAACGATTTAAAATCTCAACAGGAATCTTTGTCCCACTTAACTCCACCATTCTGGATAATTGTTTGAGGTTGGTCACCGGCAAAATTCCAGCAATGACTGGCAGGTTTGAGCCATTTTTCTGTAGTCGCTCTACTAACTCTTGCCATTTACTAACCTCGAAAAAGAACTGCGTAGTTGCAAAGCTAGCGCCAAGTTGTTCTTTTCTTAATAGAACCTTAATATCTTTATCAGAATCAAAATTTGATGCTGGATGTCCATCCGGAAAAGCAGCAACACCAATTTTAAATCCACCAATACTCTTTGCAAGTTCAACAAGTTGATCGGCATGATCAAATCCACCTAGTGTTGATTCCCAATTAGCAGAAGGTCCTCCTGTTGGATCTCCCCTTAACGCTAAAATGCTTTTAATACCTGAGTTCTTATATTGCATTAAAACTTCTGTTAAATACTCTTTGGTTGCTCCAACGCAGGTTAAATGTGCAACGGTTGGAATTGCCGTTCGCGAAGTTATCTCAGTTGTAACTCTTACAGTTCTATCTCGGGATGAACCGCCAGCACCATATGTGACCGATACAAAGTCAGGTTTTAGGGGCTGAAGTTGATTAAGCACCTGCCAGAGCCGCTCCTCGCCAGCCAAATCCTTTGGTGGAAAGAACTCCAGCGAAAAGGTCGTGGTTCTCAGATCATTGCTCATGGCAGGCAGGGTACCGTTGCGCCGTGAGTTTTTCTGCGACCAGCGATATTAAACTGATCCGTTCTGAGATAAATCAGGCGTTGGCAGAGTTTATAAAGCAAGAAAACAAGTACCTAACCACAATAGGTTCAGAGCTAGACCCGGTGGCAGAGGCACTAGAGAAATTCCTATTAGATAGCGGGAAAAGACTTCGTCCGCTTTTTGCATATGTTGGGTTAATTGGTGCTGCAGCTGAGCCAACTAAACAATTGATTTCTGCAATATCAAGTCTTGAGTTGGTCCATGTCTGTGCACTAATTCATGATGATGTAATGGATGCATCAGATACCAGACGGGGTGCGCCAAGCATTCATAAAACTTTTGAAAATCTCCATGTTAAGAACGGTATGGTCGGGTCACCTGCGCAATTTGGAGTCGCCTCTGCAATTTTACTTGGAGATTTAGCATTGATTTGGTCTGCGCAAATGCTTCACAACTCTGGATTGTCACCGAATGAGTTAATACGCTCTCTCACAGTTTATGATGAAATGCGGGTTGAACTTATGGCTGGGCAATTTTTAGATGTATACGAACAAGCACTTGGAACTCAAAATGTTGAAAGATCACTTAAGGTTGCAAGATACAAATCAGGTAAATACACAATTGAACGTCCATTGCATTTTGGCGCTGCCCTTGCATCTGCACCAGTGGAGTTGATTAGCACCTACTCAAATTATGGAATCCCACTTGGCGAGGCTTTTCAACTACGTGATGATCTGCTCGGAGTTTTTGGTAATCCAGAAGCAACCGGTAAACCAGCCGGAGATGATTTAAGGGAAGGTAAACGAACCGCTTTAATCGCAGTTGCCCTTGAGCGAGCAAATAGCTCTCAAAAAAGTTTGTTGTTGAGCGGAATTGGAGATGCAAATCTCACTTCGGACAAGGTGGCAGATCTTCAGCAGGTAATTACTGAAACAGGTGCTACTTCTCACATTGAATCAATGATTTCTAAACTAACCAGCACTTCACTATCTGCACTAAACCATGGTGGAATAAGCCCTGTTGGTAAACAATTACTGACTGAACTTGCGATCCTTGCAACTGATAGAA
>CALPKA020000064.1 GCA_943324025.2 Bifidobacterium breve
CTTCTGCTGTATAAGCCAATTAAGCACCTGCAGTTTCAGTTGGAGCTTTAATTAAATCTTTCTCCCAATCAGCAAGTGGTTGTTCTGCAGTTTTTTCTGCCGCAGAGGCCGCTTCAGCAGCTGCCTTATCGGCAACCTTTGCTGCATTTGCTGATCTAATTTGTAATCCAGCAACAATTGCATCAGTCATTACTCGAGTTAGCAGACCAATTGAACGAATTGCATCATCGTTTCCTGGAATCTTGAAATCAACCTCATCTGGATCGCAGTTAGTATCAAGAATTGCAATTACTGGAATGCCTAATTTTTTAGCTTCGGCAACAGCCAAGTGCTCCTTCTTGGTATCAACAACCCAAATTGCAGCAGGCAACTTGGTCATGTTACGAATTCCATCAAGGTTCTTATTTAGCTTCTCGCGCTCACGGCGAAGAACAAGTAATTCTTTTTTGGTTAGAAGTTGGTCATTTGCTGTCTCTAGCGCCTCAAGCTCTTTTAATCTAAGCACGCGCTTATAAACAGTTGGGAAATTTGTAAGCATTCCACCCAACCAACGCTCAGTTACATATGGCATACCAACTCTGGCAGATTGCTGCTTGATTGGTTCATGCGCTTGTTTTTTTGTTCCAACAAATAAAACATGGCCACCCTTTGCAACTGCATCTTTGATGAACTCATAAGCTGCATCAATTAGGGCCAGTGATTGTTGGATATCGATAATGTAGATGCCATTGCGCTCAGTGAAGATATAGCGCTTCATCTTTGGATTCCATCGACGAGTTTGGTGACCAAAATGCACACCACTGTCGAGAAGTTCTCGCATTGTTACAACTGCCATGACGGCACACTCCTTTTTCACTCTTTTTTACCTAAGGTAATAAAAGAGCACTCGGTTTGTGATTTAGCAATTTGCTAAATCCCTAGCATCTTGAACCGAGTAGTTATTTCTAACTACACCGAACAGGTCCATAAGTTTTTAATTAGTAACTAATTAATCACTTTAAGATGCGTGAAGTCACAGAAATTTTCATTCCGTGCTGAGGCAAATCCTACCTGAGCTTTTACCCAGCTAAATCCACACCTAGCGCCAAAACCATGCGGGAAATATTGGCCATGCCCCAAGATTTGGCGGTGAAAACAACGATTTTAATCACCACCTTGGCGGTTGGGGTAATGATTGGAATTCCAATTGGTGATGTTAAAGAAATTAATTGCGAAATTAGCCAGAGCAGTTACTGCAAACCCTTACTTGATATCGCCCCTCGTCGCGGCTTCTAATGGCTTTTCTAGCAATTTTGAAAGATAAGGTTTAATCCCCCACTGCGTTAGAAACTCTTGGTATCGATCAATATCAAGCTGAGTTGCAGATGTCTCACCTTTGACAGCTCTAATTAAAATATTGCGTGCAGTGTGTTCTCCACCAATAAACTCCACAATATCTACTCGATAACCCAAAATCTTTAATATTTGCGCTCTTAGTGAGTCGGTCAAAAGATCCACTAACCGTTCTTTAACTAAACCATATTTTGTTAACAAGCCCCAAGGTTCAGGTGCTGAAGTAATTTGTGTTTGCAACTCATGCATACAGCAAGGTGCAACCATGATCACTTTGGCCTGATTCTTAACCGCCCAGTAGATTGCATCATCAGTTGCGGTATCGCAGGCATGTAAAGCAATTGCAATGTCGACTGGATGGGATGATAAATCTGCAATCTTTGCAGCAACAAAATTTGCTGAAACCCCTAGCTTGCTAGCAACTTTTTCATTGTGCTCTTTGGAGTCTAAGCGTTCATCTACACCAAGTACTGAAACTTTTTGATACTTGCTTTGCAGGAACTCTGCTACCGCAAAGGTTAAGTAGGCATGGCCGCAACCTAGATCAACAACAGAAATATCCTTTTGGGTTGCTAAATCACTACTTATGGATTGATCCATTAGCCTTATGAATTCATCAACTTGCTTATATTTGTCCATCTTGCTGGGCTTAATTCGACCCAACATATCCGACATCTCCAGCGCCTTAAACACCGGATTGTTCTCAGCCAACATTCTCGCTTTTTGTCGATCATGAGCTAAATCTCGGTTTAATTTCACCTTTGAAACTGAAAGTAGTGCCTCATCTTTTTTAGTAATTCGAAGCTGGAATGATTCACTCTCAGTCTCCACCAGTAAATTGGCGTATCCGCTTTTAAAAAGATTATGGAAATCAAAATCTAGTGAAACATTTTTTGTTAGATCTTTCTTACCATCAGAGGAGATTAACTGCCATTTGATCTCCTCCTTAATTTGGACAGGCTTAATATCAATTCGTTCAAACTCTGTTTGCATGTTTCGACGTCGACCTGACAGAACTGCCCTTACAAATCGATCTGATTTAATCTGTTGCTCTAATTGTCCGATCGCAGTTTCAAGATCTAGCTTCACTGCTTATGCCCTTGGGTGTGCTTGTTTGTAAGCCGATTGCAAACGCTCAGGTGATACATGGGTATAGATCTGAGTTGTGGCAAGGGATGCATGTCCTAGTATTTCCTGAACAGTTCGAAGATCTGCACCGCCTTCAAGTAAATGGGTAGCAGCGCTATGGCGTAATCCATGTGGACCCATTTTCGCACCAACAGCTTTCATAGCTTCATACACAACTTCACGCACCGTGCGCTGATCAATTCTTTTTCCTCGTGATCCTAAAAACAGTGCTTGCGCGGAGTTGTCATTGATGAATTCAGATCGGGCATTACTTATGTAATTATCAATAGATTTCATAGCAGGAATTCCGATAGGGACTACGCGCTGCTTATCACCTTTGCCATAGACATTTAATGTGTTGCGGGTGCGATCAACATCTTCAAGATTTAATCCACACAACTCTGATACTCGAATTCCCGTTCCATACAAAACCTCTACTAAAGCTAAATCTCGTAGATTGATTGGCGTTGGCTCTTCTATGGCCTTGACCTCAAGTGATTTTAAAACAGTTGCAGCTTCATCCACATTTAGAACTTCTGGCAAGGTTTTGTGAGGTTTTGGTATTGCAAGATTTGCTCCCAAATCTGAATTTAACCAACCACTTGCAGCAGCCCAATTTGTGAAGGCCCGGATTGAAACTATTCTGCGAGTAAGTGTTGCTCTTGCAACACCTGTGGTTTGCAAGTTTGCAAGCCAGGAACGTATGTGCTCAATTTCAAGTTGATTAAACTCAACAATTCCAAGTTTTTCCATGTGCTTGAGAAAAGATTCTAAATCTGTTACATAACCTTTAATTGAATTGTCAGATAAATTGCGAACCAGGGCTAAATGCTCCTGGTACTGCGTAATTAAGGCTGCTGACATGAATAGCAGATTACTCGGGTTTGCGCCCCTGCCTTAGTAAGCCATAGGTAACTGCGTCATCTAATGCCATGGCTGAGGCTGCGATCACATTCTCATGCACGCCAATTGTGCTCCACTCGCCACTTCCATCACTAGTCTCAACTAATACTCGAGTTACCGCCCCAGTACCAAGCCTGCCCTCCAAAATACGAACTTTGTAATCGGTTAGCTCTAATTTAGACAATTCAGGATAAAACTTTTCAAGTCCAGAACGAAGGGCATTATCAATTGCATTAACCGGACCATTACCACTTCCTGTTGCAGTAATTGATTCATTCTTGGCGTTAATTTTCACCGTAGCTTTGCTAGTTACTTTGCCAAGCTCATCTTGGTGCACAGTAGTTTGCCAATCCTCGATTGTAAAAAAGCTTGGTCGCTTACCCAAAACCTCAGTGCGCAAAAGTAATTCAAATGAAGCATCTGCTGCCTCAAAGGTAAATCCTTTTCCCTCTAATTCCTTAACCTTTTCAACAACTCGACCGATTAAATCTTTATCCCCGCCTAAATCAATTCCAAGCTCCACCGATTTAAGTTCAATTGAAGCTCGTCCTGCCATCTCAGAAACCAACATTCGCATGTCATTTCCAACCGACTCTGGCGTTTCATGTTGATACATCATTGGATCTACCTTTATTGCCGAAGCATGTAATCCTGCTTTATGAGCAAAGGCAGATGTGCCAACGTAAGGTTGGCGGGCACTTGGTGCCACATTTGTAATCTCAGCAACTGCATGAGAGATACGGAAGGCTTCTTGTAACTTGCCAGTTGGAAGTACCAACTTATCTTTCTTTAACTCAAGATTTGCAATGATATTTACTAAATCAGCATTACCGGTTCTCTCACCATAGCCATTTAATGTTCCTTGAACATGAGTGACACCTGCTGAAATGGCTGCTAATGAATTTGCAACCGCGCATCCTGTGTCATTGTGGCAATGAATTCCAAGTCGAGCAGATGATGCGGTTAAAACTTCATGAACGATGTTTGAAAGTTCATCTGGCAACATTCCACCATTGGTATCGCAAAGCGCAACCACATCAGCACCTGCTTCTGCAGCAACCCTTACAACCTCTAACGCATATGCCTTATTTGAAAGATATCCGTCAAAGAAATGCTCAGCATCTAGGAAAACTCTCTGTCCGCCAGCTTTTAAGAATTCAATTGAGTCCCTAATCATTGCTAAGTTTTCATCTAGGTGTGTTTTAAGAGCTAAATCAACATGCCTATCATGGCTTTTTGCAACCAAAGTTACGGCAGGAGCTTTCGAATCTTGCAGCGCACGAAGTAATTGATCATCAGCGGCTTTGACTCCCGGACGTCTTGTTGCACCAAAGGCAACAAAGGTTGCATTTTTAAGTTTTAACTCTGTTTGAGCCAGTTTAAAAAACTCAGTGTCTTTTGGATTCGCACCCGGCCAGCCGCCCTCAATAAAACCAACGCCAAGATCATCAAGGTGGCGAGCAATCGTTAATTTATCGTGGACAGATAAATTTAAACCCTCTTGCTGCGCACCATCTCGAAGTGTGGTGTCATAAATGTGAAAGGCATCTTTGTTTGACATCAAATTACTCGCTTATTCCAGCCATGCTTATCAGCTGCGCTTCCATGCTGAATTGCAAGTAGTGC
>CALPKA020000065.1 GCA_943324025.2 Bifidobacterium breve
AAGCTAATGTTGGTACAGATGTAGAGATTTGTTTGAATCAGTCACCTTTTTATGCAGAAGGTGGAGGGCAATTAGCAGACAATGGAACGATTAAATTAGGAAATGGCGCACTTATAAAAGTAGATGATGTTCAGTCTCCTGTACCTGGCTTAATTGTTCATAGGGGAATAGTGATTAGCGGAACTGTAAAAAATGGTGAGCAAGTTCTTGCAGAAATTGATCTAGACAGACGCCTTGCCATATCTCGAGCCCATACTGCAACTCATATGGTTCATAAAGCATTCCGCGAAGCACTTGGAGAAACAGCCACTCAAGCTGGATCAGAAAATGCTCCAGGAAGGTTTAGATTTGATTTCCCATCCACATCAGCAGTTCCTGACTCGGTACTAAATGATGTTGAAAGCAGGGTCAACGAACTTCTGATTGCCGACTTACAAGTTCATTCCGAAGTTATGTCACAAGAGGCGGCAAAATCAATTGGTGCGATGGCTTTGTTTGGAGAGAAGTACGGAGACCAGGTAAGAGTTGTAAGTGTTGGTGACTGGGCGAAGGAATTATGTGGTGGCACACATGTGGATCGTTCTGGACAATTAGGTGTAGTAAAGCTTTTATCAGAATCATCAATTGGTGCCGGTGTTAGGCGCGTGGAGGCGCTTGTGGGTATTGATGCGTATCAGTATTTAGCACGTGAGCATGTATTACTGAACTCTTTAACGGAAATCATAAAAGGCACTAGGGCTGAAGAGTTACCTCAGAGAATTTCTGAATTAATTGAAAAAATGAAGTTAATGGAAAAAGAGTTGTCGGTGGTTCGAACTGAAAAAGCGTTAGCCTCAGCTGCTGTTCTAACTAACAATGCAAAGAATCTGGGTCAGATTAATCTCATTATTGAGCAATTGGCAGCTGAAATTTCAATGGAAGATATGCGAACCATTGCGTTAGACCTTAAGAATCGAACTAAAAATTCAGTAGTGGTTCTATCAACAGTATCGGCAAACAAACCAGTAATTGTGTGTGCAGCATCTAAAGAAGCAAACCAGTTGGGAATTAAGGCAGGCGAATTAATTAAAATTGGGTCTAATATTCTTGGCGGCGGTGGCGGTGGGAAAGATGATTTTGCTCAAGGTGGTGGTACTGAAGCAAAATTGATTTCAGAGGCATTTAAAGAAATCCACAAATTAGTTTCTGCAAAAGCGAGTAAATAACCTGGTGGGTAATGATTAATTCCCTAAAGGTTGGCCGCAGAATCGCCTTTGATTATGGTGAAAAGCGAATAGGTGTTGCAACATCAGATGAACAAACTATATTGGTTTCACCTCATGCAACCATTGTCAATGATGAACAGATCCTAGCCAAGCTAACTGATATTTTTAGTGATGTAAATCCGATTTATGTAGTTGTTGGAGATCCAAAGCATCTATCTGGAGAGGTTAGTCAGAAATCTATTCAAGCTTTAGCTTTTGCAGATTTGATTAAAAAAATCTTTCAGGGACCAATTTACTTAGTAGATGAAAGATTAAGTACTTCTTCGGCTTTATCTCAAATGCGCTCTATCGGACGCAAAGACAAAGATAGCAAAGCAATAATTGATCAAATCGCGGCAGTTAATATCCTCGAATCTGCAATTAATAACGAGAGATCTGGGAACAAAATAGGGGCGCAAATTTGAAGCGATTACTGCTCGGGTTAACAACTTTGGTTCTTGCAACATCCGGCTTGATTTTAGTCCACAACTCTTTTTTGCTAAATGATTTTCAAGCCACGACTTCAAATATCAAAGTTGATGTTCTAGTAGAGCCTGGTGATACGGGTTTTGAAATAGCACGTAAATTGAAAGAATTAGGCGTTATAAAAACAGAAAAGGTGTTTAACAAAATAGCCATTAACAATAAGCAATCGATGTCGATCTCTCCAGGTTTGCATAAGTTAGACCAGGCAATTTCGGCTCAATCAGCATTTGAGCAGTTACTTGATTCAAAGCGAAATCAGGGATTGTTCGGCTTTGCTGAAGGCTTGCGTAAAACAGAGATCTTCGACTTACTTAAAAAATCGAAATTAGTTACCGGTTCATATTCAGGCAAGACTGTAATTGAACCTATTTACGGAACTTCGAATATTGAAGGTTTCCTTTTTCCAGCGCAGTACCCTTTATATCCGGGAACAACCTTTGATGAAGCTATAACTCAAATGGTAAATAGGTTTTATCTGGCGGCTGCTGAAAGTGGCATAACAAAGGGGTACAAGACATACTCACCATATGATTTGTTAATAATAGCTTCCATGATTCAGTCTGAGGGGGATGCTGTTGATTTTCCAAAGATTTCGAGGGTAATTCAAAATCGCTTAGAAATTGGTATGCCGCTTCAAATAAACGCCACTATTGATTACGCAACAAATACGAGAGGCAAAATTAGATTGCCATATAAGAAATTGGATATCAATTCAAAGTACAACACTTATAAGTATCGTGGCTTACCTCCCGGACCTATTAGTAACCCGGGATTTGATGCCATGAAAGCAACAGTTTCCCCAGCCGACGGCGACTGGCTCTATTACGTTACAGTAAAACCAAATGACACTAGATTTACTCGATCTTTTGAACAATTCAATGTTTGGGCTAATGAATTTAGAAAAAATGAGGATGCGGGGTTGTTTAAATGATTAAATTAGGAGTTGCGGGTAGTCCAATTAATCACTCTTTGTCTCCGGTTATTCATTTAGCAGCATATAAGGAATTGAAAATAGATGCGGAATTTGATGCCTTTGAGATAAATGAAAATACATTCAAGGATTTTTACCAAGATGCTAAAAAGAAGAATTTTCGAGGCTTAGCTTTGACTATGCCTTTGAAGGAAGTATGTATCGATTATTTGGATTTGGTAGAACCAGTGGCTAGGCAGATAACTTCTGTAAATACGATTGTTTTTAAATCGAGCGGAGGTAATGGTTTTTCTACTGACTTATTGGCATTCAAAAATTTATTGTCTCCATATTTTGGGAAGGAAATTGCCATTTTGGGGGCTGGCGGAACCGCACGTGCAGCGTTGGGTGCGTTAAAAGGAACAAATACCAAGGTCAAGATTCTAACTAGATCTAGTTCTCGCCATCCCAAGATGATTGAAGCTGCATCAGATACTGATATCGCATTTGTTGAATGGAATGATTTTTCTTCTATTCAAAACAGCAACTTAATTATTTCTACTACTCCTAAAGGATCTACGGACAGCTTTGTAGTAAATGAATCCAATGCGGATCTATTTGAGGTGCTCTACCATCCATGGCCAACAAAGCTTGTAGAAAACTATCAAAGATTAGGTAAGCAGGTAATTGGTGGATTATCACTTCTAGTGGAGCAAGCTTTGTTTCAAATTCAGAAATTTTCTGAAGAGGATTTTGATTTTGATGTTATGCGTACTAAATTACTGAAGGTTGCCGAACAAGCCGCTAACAAGTAATCCACACCCTGGATTTAGCTATGGGAGTTTTTAATAAACTCTAGCGTGATTATCGAATTAGCGGTCTTTCTTTGTTTTCTCCGGATAGCTATATACGATTTCAAGAACCATTTAATAAGAAATGTTGATCTTCTGATTGTTGCCATTTTTGCATTTCCTTTGTATTGGCGAAACTGGTGGATAGCCTTGGCGAACTTAAGCTTCTATGCATTTATTTGGTTAATTAATAAAGGAAAACTTGGGGTAGGAGATGTGTATCTTTCATTTTTTTGCGCACTTTTATGTCCCAGCTTTCAAGTTTTGTTTTACTCCACTGGTATTGCCTGGATTCTCGGCGGAATCAGTTCATTGAGAGATCCTAAGAAGGCGATTCCGTTCGCCCCATTCATGATTGGCGGAAGTTATTTAGCTATTTTTTTGGTACCAACAGGGTAAATGGCAACGAGATCAGCCTGTTATCTGAGAGAATAGGACATCAATTCCTGAGCGGAGAAAAAATTGTTACGTTGGTTAACTGCTGGTGAGTCACATGGTCCAGCTCTGTCTGCAATCATTGAAGGAATTCCGGCTCAAGTCAATGTTTCAAGTGCTGAAATAGATTTAGATTTATCTCGACGCCGATTGGGTTTTGGTCGCGGTGCTCGTCAAAATTTTGAAGCTGACAAAATAACTATTACAGGTGGAATTAGGCATGGCGTAACCCAAGGCGGGCCAATTGCAATTCAAATTGCGAATTCAGAATGGCCTAAGTGGGAAAAAATAATGAGTGCAGATCCTGTTCCAGAAGATGAAATAAAGGATCTGGCCAGAAACGCACCACTTACTAGGCCAAGACCTGGTCATGCTGATTTAGTAGGAATGCAGAAATTTGGTTTTTCAGATGCTAGACCAATTTTGGAGCGAGCAAGTGCTAGAGAAACTGCTGCCCGAGTAGCACTTGGTGCAGTTGCCCGTGCTTTTTTAAAACAGAGTGTTGGAATAGAAATAATAAGTCATGTTGTTTCAATTGGTAAAGTTTCAATACCTGAGAATTATGAATTACCGCAAATTTTAGATCGAGCACGAATTGATGAAGATCCAGTTAGATGTGCTGACAAGAAAACTAGTGACGCAATTGTGAAAGAGATTGAGGCAGCTCATCGAGACGGAGATACTCTTGGTGGAGTAGTTGAAGTTTTAGCTTATAACTTACCTCCTGGCTTGGGATCTCACACTCATTGGGATAAAAGATTAGATGCAAAGTTGGCTGGCGCAATGATGGGTATCCAGGCAATTAAAGGTGTCGAGCTTGGTGATGGATTTGCCACTGCAACTCGTCGCGGATCAGTTGCTCATGATGAAATTGAAAAGAATTCAAAGGGTGCAATTGCACGTCGTACCGATCGCGCTGGAGGAACAGAGGGC
>CALPKA020000066.1 GCA_943324025.2 Bifidobacterium breve
CGCGCTCAACCTCGCCACCGAAATCTGCGTGGCCTGGCGTATCAATAATATTTACGATTGTGTTACCGCGCTTTACCGCAGTATTTTTTGCCAAAATAGTAATTCCCTTTTCGCGCTCAAGATCCATCGAGTCCATCATTCGATCTTGGCCTTCATCTTGTTTCTTATGAGCTGCAAATGCGCCAGATTGCCAAAGCATGGCATCTACTAAAGTTGTTTTACCATGATCTACGTGAGCAATGATTGCCACATTTCGCAGGTTGTCGCGTTTTTTAACTGGCAGATCTTTTAGGTGTGCTTGTTTTTTAGACATTGAACCTGAACTCCACTACATCGCCATCGACCATTATGTAATCCTTGCCTTCCATTCGCACCTTGCCATTGGCGCGGGCTTGCACCATTGATCCAGCAGCTACTAAATCATCAAAAGCTACAACCTCAGCTTTGATAAATCCTTTTTGAAAATCGGTGTGAATTACACCAGCCGCAGCTGGGGCAGAATCACCTTTATGAATCGTCCACGCTCTAGCTTCTTTAGGGCCGGCGGTCAGATATGTCTGTAATCCTAATGTATTAAATCCAACTCTTGCTAATGTGGTTAATCCTGGCTCAGTTAATCCGATTGATTTGAGCAATTCCAGCGCATCAGCCTCATCTAAATCAGCAAGCTCAGCCTCAGTTTTGGCATCCAAGAAGATCGCCTCCGCAGGCTTTACCAATGCGGCTAACTCATCCCGTAATTTATTATCTGATAACTCAGCAGCATCAACATTAAATACATATAAAAATGGTTTTGCAGTTAGTAGTTGTAATTCGGCTATCGCCTCAATATCAACCTTGCTGCCCCGAAGAAGTTGGCCGTTATTTAATATCTCAGCCGCCGCCTTTGCCGCATTTAATACCGGCACCTTCTCCTTAACTGTCCGAACCTCTTTTTCAAGTCGAGGAATTGCTTTTTCTAATGTTTGTAAATCAGCTAAACAAAGTTCGGTATTAATAGTTTCCATATCTTTCTTTGGATCAACATTGCCATCAACATGGACTACATCACCATCTTTAAAAACTCTTATCACCTGGCAGATTGCATCTGACTCCCTGATATTTGCTAAGAATTTATTTCCAAGTCCTGCACCTTCAGATGCGCCTTTAACAATGCCTGCGATATCAACAAAGGAGACAGCAGCTGGCAATATTTTTTCAGAGGTAAAAATCTTGGCAAGTACTGCCAGGCGATCATCTGGAACTCCCACCACCCCAACATTGGGTTCGATTGTGGCAAAGGGGTAGTTGGCAGCTAGAACATTGTTTTTAGTCAGCGCATTAAAAAGGGTGGATTTACCCACATTTGGCAGACCGACGATTCCGATTGAGAGGCTCACAAGGGGTTAAGCCTACGCAAGATTGTCACCGATTCCTGCCACTATAACCCCATGCCCGCCTCAATCATTACCCTGCTGATCGGCCTTGCTGCCGGTGGTGTGATTGGCTATTTGATTAAAGCCCTTCGCAGCAAAGCAAGTGGTGATAACTCTGCTCTGCTAGATGATTACAAGCGCCAATTAGAGGCTGAGCGGGGCAAGACCGAGAATGCAATTAAATTAACCGCTGAGTTAACTGCAATGAAATCAACAGTTGAGAAATTATCTGTGCAATCTAATGAGGCAAATCGGATTAGAACCGAGGCTGAGGCAAAGCTTGAAACCACAATTAATGAGATGCGAAGAGCAAGTGAATCAATCTTTGATGAGACTAAGAAGATTGCTGGTGCTTTATCTAACTCACAAGCACGTGGAAAATTTGGTGAGGCGCAATTAGAACTTTTACTGCAATCAGCAGGGCTTAGAGAAAATCATGAGTACACCAGACAAAAATCCACAACTGATGCTGACTCATCCGGCATTCCAGATATCACAGTCAAGATGCCAGGTGGCAGTGCAATATTTATTGATTCAAAGTTTCCCTTTGATCGCTTCCTAGATGCATTTGGTACTGATGTGCAAAGTGAGCGGGATGAATACTTACAAGCACACACCAAAGATTTATTAAAACATGTTGAGGCATTGGCAAAGCGTGGCTACCACAAATCTGCCGGCTCACCAGATTTTGTAGTTTTGTTTGTGCCATTTGAAACCCTACTTGCTGAAGCCTTGCGAATTGATCCAGCCTTCTTAGAAAAAGCATTTAAGTTAAATGTAACGGTGGCAACCCCAACCTCAATGATGGCGCTACTTCGCACCATTGGCTATATCTTCACCCGCAATAAATTAGCTGATAACGCAGATGAGATTCAGAAGGTTGCCAACACCTTCTTGAAGAATATAACTCTGCTGCATGGCAAAATCGTTGCAGTTGGCAAAGCGATCTCACAAACAACTAAAGCTTATGAGGATCTAATCCCAACCGCTGAGCGAACTGTTTTAAGTCCGGCAAGAAGAATTCATAATTTGGGTGTGAGCGGAGATAAAGATAAATTAGCAATTGAGTATCCAGAATCTCCTGGTGAGGTAAGAGAGTTAAAGGCGATCTCACCTGATGATGATTTTATTGAGGTTGAAGAGATTGAAGGAGATAAGTAATTGAGTAATTTGCCAATTAATTCACCAATCAAAGGACCGGGTTTAACAAAGCCTGGTGTGGTGATTCTGCAATTTGTAGTTATCTTCTTCTTTGAAGCAATTGAAATCTTATTTAGAAACTCACTCGGCATCATTACCTGCCTTGCTATCTGGATCGCCTTTTTTGGTGCGATTTACTTAGGAAGAGCTGGCACTGCATATGTAACTGCGGTGGCACCACCGATATCTTTATTGATCTCTTCAATTCTTTTAATGCCAACCTTAGGTGAATCATCATTTGCCCCAACTAAATTGTTGGTGGATTTAGTAGCTGGCCTGGCCTCTGTTTCCTTTTACCTACTAAGTGGTGCTGCTGTTGCTTGGTTTATCTGGTTCAAACGCGAGCGCAATAACTCATTACCTGCCAGCGGCTTTTAAATCTTTTCTAAGCTCAGGTGGAATTGCAAATAACAAATGCTCTTCTGTTGCAGTAACTGTCTCAACATCGCCAAAGCCACGATCTGCTAACCAAGTTAGTAAATCTTTAACTAAAATCTCAGGCACTGATGCACCGCTGCTGACTCCAACAGTTGTTACATTCTCTAACCACTCATCTTTTGCCTCTGCGGCATAATCAATTAAATAAGCAGCCTTAGCTCCATACTCAAGTGAGACCTCAACTAATCGAACTGAGTTAGAGGAGTTGGTGGAGCCAACTACTAAAACTAAATCAGCTTGTGGTGCTATCTCTTTAATCGCTACCTGACGATTTTGAGTTGCATAACAGATGTCATCACTTGGTGGATCAATTAGATTTGGAAATCGCTTGCGCAGCTCTGCCACAGTGGCAAGTGTTTCATCCACACTTAATGTGGTTTGGGATAGCCAAGCCACCTTGTTCTCATCTCGCACCTTAATATTTTTGATACTTTCAATACCATCAACTAATTGAATATTCTCTGGTGCCTCTCCTGCTGTGCCATCAACCTCTTCATGGCCCTCATGACCAATTAACAAAATGTCATAATCATCTGAGGCAAAACGTCTGGCTTCATGGTGAACCTTTGTTACCAATGGACAGGTGGCATCAATAGTTTTTAGATTTCGATCCGCTGCACTTTGATGAACTGCAGGGGAAACGCCATGGGCTGAGAAAACTACAATCTTTCCCTCTGGCACCTCATCAGTTTCATCAACAAATATTGCACCCCGTGCCTCCAAAGTTTGCACCACATGTTTGTTGTGAACAATTTGTTTTCTCACATAAACCGGAGCACCATAAAGATCTAAAGCTTTTTCAACAGTAATTACCGCGCGATCAACGCCAGCGCAGTAGCCACGAGGTGCTGCAAGTAATACTCGTTTTTTGCTCACCTGGCTCATGTGCTCATCCTAATTGATCATAGAAGTGAGTAGATTTAGCCCTATGGCTCCTGAGTTCACCTACGAGGATCTACTGCCAATTGGGCCAGATACAACCGAGTATCGGCTGATTTCAAATGCTGGTGTGAGCACCTTCACCGCCGATGGCAAAGAGTTCTTAAAGGTCTCAAAGGATGCGATCAATAATTTAACCCAGGTTGCACTTCATGACATTTCACATTACCTGCGCAGTGAGCATCTTGGTCAATTAGCAAGTATTTTGACCGATCCAGAAAGCTCTCCTAATGATCGCTTTGTTGCAACTGATTTATTAAAAAATGCCAACATCTCAGCAGGTGGAGTACTACCAATGTGTCAGGACACTGGCACTGCAATTGTGATGGGTAAAAAAGGACAACAGGTTTTAACTGAGGAGAAGGATGAGATCTCAATATCTCGAGGAGTTTATGAGGCGTATACCAAATTAAATCTTCGCTACTCCCAACTTGCCCCAGTTACCACTTGGGAGGAGAAAAACACCGGCAACAATTTGCCTGCCCAAATTGAGATTTACTCAGACACCGATCATCCAAATGAGTACAACTTTTTATTTATTGCCAAAGGTGGCGGAAGTGCAAACAAATCATTTTTATATCAGGAGACCAAAGCGGTTTTAAACCCAACCTCATTTATGAGTTGGTTGGATGAAAAACTCCGCTCCCTTGGCACATCAGCTTGTCCGCCGTATCACTTAGTGGTGGTAATTGGTGGCACAAGTGCTGAATACACCGTCAAAGCTGCAAAGCTTGCCAGCACTAAATATTTAGATTCACTTCCAACCAAAGGAGATGCTAAAACTGGTCATGGTTTTCGCGATCTTGAATTAGAAAAA
>CALPKA020000067.1 GCA_943324025.2 Bifidobacterium breve
AATTGAGTTACTTTAAACAATAAACCCATTTGGAAATGGATCAGATGGATCAAGTAACCAGGTAGATTCACCCATTACCCAAGCTCGGCCAGTAACAGTTGGAACTATCGCAGGTAAATTTCCCACTTGCGTATGAGATTTAATTCGACCTTCAAATTGTGAGCCGATCCAAGATTCGTTAATCAAAACATCATTATCTTTAAATTCACCTTTTGCATACATCTGCGCAAGGCGCGCACTAGTTCCGGTGCCGCATGGTGATCGATCAAACCATCCTGGATGAATAGCCATCGCATTCTTCCAATGCAGTGAGTTATTTCCAGGAGCGATGAAATCAATGTGATGACAAACTGCAATATCTGGATTTTCTGGATGCACTGGTCTATTTTGTTGATTTATTGCATCACTTATTGCCAGCCCTGCAGTTAAGAATTTTTGTCCATTCTCACGTTTAAATTCAATTCCAATCCGATCGATCGGAATGATTGCATAGAAATTACCACCAAATGCCATGTCATACTTAATTTTTCCGTAGCCAGGAACATCAACTGTTTGGTCTAGTTGATATGAGAATGAGGGAACATTAGTCAATGTGACTTTCTCAGCTTTGCCATCTTTAACCTGCACATCAACAACAACTAATCCTGCTGGAGTATCAAGACGTACTGTAGTTATTGGTTCAACAACTGGAACCAAGTTCTTTTCTACTAAAACTGTAGCCACACCAATAGTTCCATGGCCACACATAGGAAGGCACCCGGAAACCTCAATGAAGATTACGCCCCAGTCAGCATCTGCTCTTGTGCTCTTTTGCAGGATCGCACCACTCATGGCCGGATGACCCCGTGGTTCATACATTAACCATTGTCGGATGTGATCTAGATTTGCCATGAAGTGAAGACGTTTTTCAAACATAGTATTACCAGGAATCTCATCAATTCCACTTGTAACTACGCGAGTGGGCATGCCTTCAGTGTGCGATTCCACTGTTGTAACAGTGCGCAGACTATTTTTCACTTAATTATTTTCTGTTTTTATAAAAATCTAATACTTGCTTAATATCTTTATTAAGCTGAGCCATATCATTTGCTGGAAGTGGCAATCTTGGTAATCTCGTTGGACCGCCATAGCGACCGACAGCCTCCATTGCTACTTTAATTGCAACAATAAACTCTTTTCGGCTATCCCAATTAAATAGGTTATGGACAGCTGCATATATTGGCTTTGCTTCATCATATTTGCCCGCCACACAAAGGTTATAAAGCTCAACTGACTCTTTTGGTAGTGCATTTGGAAATCCAGCGATCCAGCCAACTACGCCACCAGTTGAAAGTTCAAGTAAAACATCATCTGCGCCAACTAGAACTTCAATTCTTGGGGCGTAGTGATGTAATTGCCAAACTCTGCGGACATCTCCGGAAAATTCCTTAATCGCCACCACATTCTCGGCAGCTTCAGCAATTCGGCCCACCAACTGAGGTGTTAGATCAACCTTGGTATCAAATGGATTGTTGTATGCAATTATTGGTAAACCAACTTTGCTTACCTCTTTATAGTGGGCAATGATCTCTTCATCATTGGCTCTATATGCAGTTGGCGGAAGCAACATTACGCACTTAGCACCTAATTCAGCGGCTTGCTCAGTCCAACGTCGAGATTCGGCCGCACCATATGCAGCAACACCTGGAACAACATTAAATCCAGCCGGAGCGGCCTCTAAAGCAGTTTTTAACACTTGAGTTCGCTCTTCAGGTGTTAATACTTGGTACTCACCAAGTGAACCATTTGGGATCGCACCGTGCACACCATTTGCTGCTTGCCATTTAATGTGGTCGGCATATTTATCAAAATCTATTGAAAGATCAGATTTAAATGGAAGTGCGGTTGCAGTTAGTACTCCATGCCAAGGTTTATTAGGTGTCATGGCTAAACCTTATTCGCCTGCTGCTAAAACACCAAGTGGAATCGGTGAAATTATTGGACGGTTCACAGCAGAGATCCGGTCAGTATCGGTAGGTGAGATATTCAATTCAGCCGCTACTAGATCAACAACCGATCTGCCACACACTCTGCCCTGACAAAGACCCATGCCGCATCGAGTAAATAATTTTGCAGTTCTTGAATCAGTTGCACCAAGCTCCTCGATTGCATACTTCAAATTGCCAACCGAGACCTCCTCGCACCTACATACCGTGGTTTCATTCTTTAACCAAGTTAGCCAGCCAGATTTAACTGGGTAGGACTTTATTAATGCATCTGCAAATCTTTGTTTTTTAGCTCGTCTTTTTTTATGAGCTTTTGAAATTTCAACCTTGCAACCAACAAATTTCGCTGCCGATATTCCAGCAATGACTCCCTCTGCCATTGAAAGCTCAGCTCCGCCTATTCCAGTTAATTCACCGGCAACAAATATCCCCGGAATAGAGCTTTGTTGATTTGAATCTGCCTCTGCTACTACACCTTTATCCTTTGCAACCTTTAATTTACAACCCAAAGCTCCAGCCAACGAGGTATCGGCGGTAAAGCCCCATCCAATTGCTGCAACATCACATTTAACATTTCGAGTTTTCTTCACCTTAAAATTTCGCTTGATGGTTGCAACATCAACAGATTCTAATTTTCCGTCAACACCTTTATGAGCAGCAATTACTGCTACTCCAAATCTGGCCCTTACTTTGCCTTGACTGATAGTTTTTATGTAGTAAAAAGCCTCTTTTAATTTTGTGATGTTTTCTAACAATGTCAGCGGGGAGAGCAGCCAACGCCAAGATTTATTTGCCTCAAGCAGCTCAACTACTTGACCACCGGCTTTAATAATTCCAGCAGCAACTGGTAGCAGGAATGGACCACTTCCAGCAACAACAACTTTATTTCCAGCTAAAACACCATGACCTTTAATCAAAGATTGAACACCACCGGGTGTCATTACACCGGGAATATCCCAACCAGGAAATGGCAAAGTGCGGTCATAGGCACCTGTACACAAAACTAGATTTGCAGTATTGATTATTTTTTCTTCACCTTGATGCAGAACTCTTAAGGTATTGACACCATCTTTGTGGCTTGCACTCCAAATTTGTGCACCATTCCAGACAGTGATTTCCTTGCGAGCTTTAACTGCATTCATTAGAAGCATTCCAGTATCAAGGTCAAAGTGTTGATCCTTCTGACTCTCAATTGGCTGACTTGAATTTCGCCAGTACTGGCCACCTAATCTTTGATTACTGTCCAACAACAAAACTGGCGCACCGGCAGCAGCTGCAGCTAATGCTGCACTTAATCCGGCAGGGCCTGCACCAACGATTACTACATTATGCATGGCTACCTACTTGAGTTTGAACATTCATGCCAGCAGTAACTTCTATCAGGCATGCCCGTTGATTTCCAACTCCATTAATGACAACTAAACAATCAAAGCAAATACCAATCCCACAGAAAACACCCCGCTCATTTTGGTTAAATCTAGTTTTTCTAAGGGTGCGTTGATTTGCCGCAAGTAATGCTGCGCCCACAGATTGACCTGGCAGAGCCAACATTTTTTGGCCATCAAATGTAAATTCAATATTAGATTGCAATCACTTCTCCTTCTTTAAATCGCTTCGGAGAAAAAGGTGTTGGATCCATAAATGCTTTTGTTCCGGTAATTTGTGAAACTAGTAGTTCACCAGTTGCCGGAGCTAATCCAATACCAGCACCTTCATGTCCTGCTGCATGCCAAAGACCTGAAACATTTGCATCCTCACCAATTACTGGCAAATGGTCAGGGGCGTAGGGACGAAAACCGCGATATGCCCGCAGTAGTGCAATATTGGAAAGTATTGGAAAAAGTGAGATCGCTTGTCTGGCAAGCTGGCGAAGAACTGCAACATCTAGATCTGATTTAAAACCAACTCGTTCTCGAGATGCACCTATTAAAATCGTTCCACTTTCTGTTCCCTCTACAACAGCAGAAGATTGCAGATCAGCATCACTGCTTGCAACATTGGCAACATAATCTGCATCATAAACTTTATGGTGCACGATCTTTGGAGCTGGCGCCGTAACTAAAATAAATCCACGTCTTGGCATAATCGGGAGGTAGGATCCAGCCATTTTTGCGATCTCACCAGCCCAGGTTCCGGTGGCATTAATAATTATTGGGCTGCTGTAGCGATTCTTTTCGGTAACTAAGCCAACAACTTTTCCAGATTCAACAGTTATTGATTTAACATTTTCTCCTTGCATGAAAACTCCACCTCGCTTGCGAACTGCGCGCATGATGCAGGCTGCCGCCAGCATTGGTTGGCATTGTGCATCCTGCGGATAAAGAACTGCATACTCAACATCTTTTGAAATATGTGGCTCGACCTGTCTAATTCCAGCTGCATCTAATTGAACGACCTCAATACCATTTTGGGCTTGCAGTTTTGAAAGTTTTTTAAGATTATCAATTCCTTGTGAGCTTCGAGATATAACAACGCCGCCTTTATCTTCTAACTCAAACCCGCCACCAACATCGGTATTTAACTCAAACCAGGCATCTCTAGATCTAAGTGCAAGAGTTAATTCTGCAGAAGGCTCTTTGTCTGAGACTAAAATATTTCCTTCACCAGCCCCAGTAGTTCCACTGGCAACTGGACCTCTATCAATGACTAAAACTTTCAAACCCGAATTAGTTAGCGCCAGGGCAGCACATGCACCAACTAACCCTGCACCAATCACAATCGCATCTGGGTTTTTCATGAAGCAAATCTACTGTTAGTGGCCCTAATTTAACTATCAGCAGTGGGAAACTTCACTAACAAAAAGTGATTAAATCG
>CALPKA020000068.1 GCA_943324025.2 Bifidobacterium breve
AAACATAATTTTCCAGTATCACGTTTGAAAATTACTCGGCCAGTGATTGATTCAATTTCTCCAGTGGAAACATCAATTGGCAGATCTTTATGCTTTGTTCTAATCTCTAATAAAGTGGTTGTTCTAGGGACAGATACAGGATATGGCTGGCCACCACGTTTTAATATCGCAGCTCGTTTTTCTCGCCGGATACGTAGTTGTTCGGGTAGATCATCTTCATCAGCCATGATGTATTAAATCTTAGCGGGTGAGGTGAGCGGTAATGATTTAATTTCGCTCATGAACTAAGCGCAATCCAATTAATGTTAGATCTGGCTCATGAAATTCGATCATCTCGCTAATGCCAAGCACCAATGGCGCAAGCCCACCGGTTGCAATTACGCAGACATCGCCAGAATCAGGATATAGATCAGCTAGTTCATCGATTATTCGATTTACTAATCCATCTACTTGACCGGCAAAACCAAAGATGGTTCCTGATTGCAGTGCTTCCACGGTGTTCTTACCGATAACTGATTTTGGTTTTACTAATTCAACTTTACGAAGTTGAGCAGCTCTTGCAGCTAGGGCATCAACAGAGATCTCAATACCTGGTGCTAACGCACCACCTAAAAACTCTCCTTTTGGAGAAACAACATCTAAATTAGTTGAGGTACCAAAATCAACAACAATTGCTGGCCCATCAGAGCCATACAAAGTAAAAGCAGCTAATGAATTAACAATTCGATCAGCACCAATCTCTTTTGGGTTATCTACTAATAGAGGTACACCTGTTTTAATACCTGGTTCAATAATTGTGGTCTTAATATCCTGATAATGCTCATCAAGTAATTTTCTAATCTCACGAAGCACTGCCGGCACAGTTGAGCAGATCGCAACTCCGGTGATATCAAATCCCTCTACCAATGCTGAGTACTGCAGCCATAACTCATCAGCAGTGTCTCTTGGGTCAGTCTTTACTCTCCAAGATTGTTCTAACTTATCTTTATTGAAAACTCCAAGAACTGTGTTGGTATTTCCAACGTCAATTGTGAGCAACATTATTTACCCTTTCTAAAGTCGAGGCCAATATCTAAAGCTGGGGCTGAGTGCGTGAGTGCTCCGACCGCTAAATAAGTAACACCTGTATTTGCATAAGCTTTTGCGTTTTCAATTGTTAAACCACCAGATGCTTCAAGTTTTACCTTACCGGCAGCTATTGCCACCGCTTCTTGGCATAGTTGCACACTCATATTGTCGAGCAGAATTACATCTGGCTTTAACTCAATTACTTCCTTGAGTTGATCAATTGAATCAACCTCTACCTCAATCGGTTTTCCAGGGAACATCTTTTTTGTTGCAGTAAAAGCTGCGGTAATACTGCCGGCAGCAACTATGTGATTATCTTTGATCAATGCCGCCTCTGAAAGTGAAAGGCGGTGATTGGTAGCTCCGCCCATTCGGGTTGCAAATTTTTCTAAAGTGCGAAGTCCTGGTGTTGTTTTACGAGTATCTCTGATCTGACATTTAGTGCCTTCAACTTCAGCCACCCACTGACTTGTTAGTGTTGAAATTCCACTTAAATGAGATAGAAAGTTAAGAGCAGTTCGCTCTGCCAACAATATTTTTTGAGTATTGCCTTGTGCTGTGATCAAAACCTTTCCAGCAACAACCTTTGCTCCTTCATCAACTAAAACCTCATAATGAGTAACACCGCAGTATTCAAGAACTGCAGCTACTACATGCAAACCGCTAACCACACCAGCTGCTCTTGTTGTGAAATCTGCTGTTGAAACCTGAGAGCTAGAGATGGTTGCAACCGAAGTTATATCTTCTCCGCCTGCTAAATCTTCACCAATTGAATCTTTAACCAATTGAAAAATATGATTTGGTGAAAGTCCAAGCTTTTTTAAGTTATCTCGAAGTTGATTCACTTAAATCACCTCCACCTTGCTTTGCCAATTTCCATCAGAATCTATCTGTTGGATGATCCTACTCACCCAATTACTTTGAGTTTGTGGGTAATCACTTCGCCAATGAGAGCCTCTTGATTCAGTTCGCAGTAACGCAGATTTCACAATTACGGTTGCAAGAAGGTGAAGATTTGTTGTTTCCCAAGCTTCAATTCTTGGATCTTTACTTGTTAATTTAGAAAGCTCTTCTAAGGTTTGCAGAGTTTTTGTTAAGGATGCCTCTGATCTTAAAACGCCTGCTCCTTCACTCATTGCAATTTGAAGTGGCAGGAGAATTTTTGGATCAAGCAAAACACTTTTCCCATCTTCAACCGGTTGCTGCTGAGCAGGTAAATCATTTGAAAGCGCTGCTGCAATTCGAGCTCCAAAAACTAACCCTTCAAGCAATGAGTTAGATGCCAAGCGGTTGGCGCCATGCGCGCCAGTACAAGCTGATTCACCACAAATATAAAGCCCATCAACTGAAGATTTTCCATTTAAATCAACTAATACACCACCTGAGGCGTAGTGAGATGCAGGTGCAACTGGAATCTTTTCTTTAGTTGGATCTATTCCATTTTTAATACAAGAGGCATAAATAGTTGGAAATCTACTAGCGAAGTCTTTTATTCTAGTTGCATCTAACCAAACATGTGGTTGTCCACTAATCTGCATTTGATTAAATATCTCTATCGCAACGACATCTCTAGGAGCTAAATCTGCTTGCGGATGTTTACCAACCATGAATTGTTCATTTTTGTTATTTAATAAAATGGCACCTTCACCACGTACTGCCTCACTGATTAGTGGTTGCTGTCCACGATTAGCTAGATCTCGCCACAATACAGTTGGGTGAAACTGCACAAACTCAACATCAGCTACTTTTGCACCAGCTCTTAATGCCAATGCAACTCCATCACCAGTTGAAACAGCCGGGTTAGTTGTTTGTGAATAAACCTGACCTAGCCCTCCTGTTGCAACAACAACCGCTCTTGCTAATGCTCTGCCAACACCATCCCTGCTACCGGCGCCAATAACATGCAAAGTCACTCCGCAAACTCTGCCGGCAGGACTTTTCAATGCATCAATTGCAAGTGCGTGCTCAATTATTTCTATGCCATCATCATCTCTAACAGCTGCAAGTAATGCTCTTGAAACCTCTGCACCAGTTGCATCACCGCCTGCATGCAAAATTCTATTTCGAAGATGTCCGCCTTCTCTGGTTAATGCGATTTCGCCAGTTTCAGATTTATCAAATACCGCACCTTGGGCAATTAATTTTCTGACAGCTTCTGGTCCTTCTGAAACTAAAACATCAACCGCTTTTATGTCACATAATCCTGCGCCAGCTGCCAAAGTATCTTTCTTGTGTTGATCTGGTGTATCACCGGGTCCAAGTGCTGCAGCAATCCCACCTTGTGCCCACTTAGTTGAGCCTTCATCAATTCTTGCTTTAGTTACCAATAAAACAGACATTCCATAAGAACGAAGATTTAGTGCGGTAGTAAGACCTGCAACACCAGATCCAATGACAATTACATCAGCGGATGTGCTCCAACCTGGTGAACCAGTTAATAGTTTCATCTCTTACTTCCCATTGCCATATTGTCGATCAAGCGGACCTGATTTACCCAACCGGCGATAATTAGACGCTTATTTTTGGTATCAGGAGTTGCAAGAGTAAAACTTTGTTCATCAATTAGCTCCAAATAATCCAGAGAAAAACCATCTACTTTTTTCATAAATGCCCGAGCATCCTCAATATTATTTTGAGTTAATGCTTGGTAAATAACCTGCGCTACTTTTTTGTCTTCAACAGATAGCCGAGAGTTACGCGATGAGAGTGCCAAATTACTGCTGTCCCGAATTGTAGGAGCTGCCACAATATTTACTGGCAGCTTTAAATCATTCACCATTTTATTAATCAAAAATAACTGTTGAAAATCCTTCTCTCCAAAAACTGCATGCCGTGGGTTAACTAAATCAAATAGACGCTTAACTACAGTTAGCACGCCAGAAAAATGTCCTGGCCTTGATTTACCCTCAAAAATATCTCCGACCGACCCAGCTTCAATCTTTTCAATTTGCCCCGGATAAATATCTGATTCTGATGGTGTGAATACTGCAGTTGCCCCAGCTTCTTTAGCGAATTGCAAGTCTTGTTCAAAAGTTTTTGGATAACTTTCTAAATCTGATTTATTTTCAAATTGAAGGGGATTAACAAAAATACTAACAATAACTTTTTCACCAAGATCCTTACCTAATTTGATTAAAGATTGGTGTCCAGCATGAAGTGCTCCCATAGTTGGAACTAATACATCCCATTTTTGGCGCGCCAAATCATCGACAGATTTAATGACTTCAATCATGGCTCCAGTCCTTTCCGGGTACCGGGCTAGAGGAAGAGTTTAACTTGCGCTTTGAATTGATGCCAACAGAGTTTTTACTGCACCAACTCCGGGAATAACCCCTTCTGGGTCAATGGCTAACCATGGTTTTAAAACAAACTCCCTTGATTGCGCCAGTGGATGGGGCAGCTTTAAGAAAAGTGAATCAACAACTTGTTCACCATGCACTATTAAATCCAAATCAATAATTCTTGGTCCCCATTTAACCTCGCGCACCCGCCCCATTTGATCCTCTATTTTAAGTAACTCGGTTAAGAGATTTTCAGGAGTTAGTAGGCATTCACCAATTACAACGGCATTAATGAAATCATCTTGAATTGGCCCACCAACGGGTTTAGTTTCAATATATGGAGAGACCTTAATGTTTTGTAAAAGATTCTCTAGATGAGTAATAGCAATATCTAAATTCAACTTCCTATTTTCAAGGTTTGAACCAAGAGCAATTACTGC
>CALPKA020000069.1 GCA_943324025.2 Bifidobacterium breve
AATCCGTGCAACGGGTAGCGCTTACCGTGAAATCGGTTTAGCAAATGAAAAGCGTTTATCTGGCCATGGAGTTTCCTGGTGTGCAACATGTGATGGTTTCTTCTTTAGAGAACAAGTAATCGCAGTGGTAGGTGGTGGTGATTCAGCTATGGAGGAGGCAAACTTTTTAACTAAGTTTGCTAGCAAAGTTGTATTAATCCATCGCCGTGATTCATTTAGAGCATCGAAGATTATGGTTGATCGAGCTGCTGCTAATCCTAAAATTGAGTTTTTATTTAATCATGAAGTAATTGATGTCTTGGGTGAAGAGAAGGTTTCTGGTCTCAAATTAAAAAATACTGTAACTGGTGAGGAAAGTGTTAAAGATTTCACTGGGTTATTTGTTGCTATCGGTCATTTGCCAAGAAGTGAGTTGGTGGCAGGCCAGGTTGATTTAAATGCTGAGGGTTATGTTTTAGTTGAAGGCCGAACTACCAAAACTAAAATTCCTGGAGTTTTTGCCTGCGGTGATCTAGTTGACTTTACCTACCGCCAAGCAATTACAGCGGCTGGATCAGGCTGCCAAGCAGCATTGGATGCTGAGAGGTTTTTAGCAGGACATTAATTTTAAAAGTAGGATAAGCAGATAACTTAAGGAGAGAGAAAATGGCAACATCAAAGGTAACGACAGCTGATTTTGAATCAGTAGTTCTAAAAAGTTCCACCCCAGTATTAGTTGATTTTTGGGCCGAGTGGTGTGGTCCATGCCGTGCTGTTGGTCCAATTTTGGAAGAGATTTCAAATGAGTATGGCGATAAGTTAAAGATTGTTAAGTTAAACACCGATGAAGAGGGTGCTATTGCAATGAAATATGGCATCTCTTCAATCCCAACCATGAATGTGTTTGTGGGCGGGGAAGTTGTGAAAACTATTGTTGGCGCAAAGCCAAAACCAGCATTACTGAAAGATCTTGAAAGCTTTATTAAGTAACACTTAGATAGCAATTAATAATTTATGAGCGATCAACCAAAATTAGGTGATCGCTCTGATGCGGTTGAATTAATTTCAAATACCTTAACTCGGCTTGGTTTTCTTAAAAACCCAAGTGATATTTTTGATGAAAACCTAACTCAAGGCATTAAAGCTTTTCAGCAAGAGCGAGGATTAACTGCAACTGGAGTAATAAATGAAATTACTGCCAGGGCATTGGAAGAGGCAAGATTTAAACTTGGTGACCGAGTATTGTCATTTAATCCTGCAGCATTAATGCGCGGAGATGATGTTAGTAATTTGCAGGAGCGGTTATTAGAGCTCGGATTTAACTGCGGCAAAGTCGATGGAATGTTTGGTGTTGTTACTGAAGGTGCTGTTAAGGAGTTACAAAAATCTGTTGGAATTGTAAGTGATGGAAAATGTGGTCCGGCAACTTTAATTTCATTGATGAGATTGGTTAAAACTGTCTCAGGTGGTGCATCAACTGCGCTGCGAGAAAGTGTTAAACATGCGGTTCGCTCACCTGCATTAGCCAACAAGGTGGTTGTAATTGATCCAAGCTGGGGTGGTGAATTTACAGGTGAGAGCCAAAATGGCGTTACTGAATCTGAGGTAGTTTTTGATCTAGCCCAGCGGTTAGAGGGAAGATTAATTGCACTTGGTGTGAATGTGGTTTTAACCAGAAGTGCTAATAACTCACCACTTGAGAAAGAAAGAATTCAAACTGCAAACTCTGTTAATGCTGATTTAGTAATTGCTTTAAAGGTTGATAGCTATAAAAATGAGAAAGCTAATGGAGTTGCCACTTATTACTATGGCAGAGATGACAAAGGTGTCAGATCGGTAGTTGGTGAAAGATTTGCTAATTTATTGCAAAGAGAGATTTGTGCCAGAACTGATTTATTAAATTGTCGAACACATGCTAAAAGTTGGGAGTTGCTGCGATTAACTTCAGCACCTGCGGTAAGAATTGATTTGGGTTATCTTTCTAGCCCACAAGATGCCAAACGATTGGCATCAGCTGCTTTTAGAGATCAATTGGCTGAGGCGATAATTGTGGCAATTCAGCGTCTTTACTTATCGGCTGAGGCAGATGCCAAGACTGGCACCTTAAAAATATCTGATTTAAGAAGAGCTGGGCTTAGAAACTAGTTTTATCACCGCCTGCTCTATGGCAAACTTGGTTAATGGATTCAGGTAGAAATCTTCGGGTAGTTAAAACAGATGCCCCTGTCCGCATTCACACAGGTGAGCCAGAAAATCTTCCTGAACGTTTTGCCCATCGCGCAGTAGGTATGAAGGCAAGTGAGATTAGATCTTTATTTGCAGTTGCAAGCAGACCTGAAATTGTTTCTCTAGCTGGTGGAATGCCAAATCTTTCAGCGCTGCCAATGGAGATGATGGCATCGGTAACAAATAATTTGATTTTAGAAAATGGCGCAGAGGCTTTGCAGTATGGCAGTGGCCAGGGTCATCCAAAATTACGTGAACAAATCTGTGATGTGATGGCACTTGAAGGAATTAAAGCCCACCCAGATGATGTGGTGGTAACAACTGGTTCTCAACAAGCGTTGGATTTAATCTCTCGTATTTTTATTGATCCAGGTGATGTGGTTTTAGTTGAAGCTCCATCATATGTTGGCGCACTTGGCACATTCAAACAATATGAAGCCCAGGTAGTTCATGTTGAAATGGATCAAGATGGCTTGATTCCATCTGCTCTTGAAGAGGCGATTAAAACAACAAAGGCTGCTGGTCGAAAAATTAAGTTCTTATATTTAATTCCAAATTACCAAAACCCAGCTGGTGTTTTATTGCCGGCCGATCGCCGTAGTGAGATTCTAGATATCTGCCGCCAGGCACAAATTTTTATTGTTGAAGATAATCCATATGGCTTACTTGGTTTTGATAAACCATCGCCAAATGCAATGCGGGCAAGTGATTCAGAAAATGTCATTTACCTAGGAACTTTTTCAAAAACTATTGCCCCAGGCCTAAGAGTTGGTTGGGCCTTAGTTCCACAATCATTAAAAGATAAGATGGTTATCGCATCTGAATCATCAATTCTTTGTCCTTCAAACTTCACACAATTAGTTATCTCAAGTTATTTAGCTAACCAACCATGGCGAGATCAAATTGCAAGCTTTGCTAAGTTATATAAAGAAAGAAGAGATGCAGCATTAGCTGCTTTAGATAAGTATTTTCCAAAGGGTGCTACTTGGACTAAACCAGGTGGTGGTTTTTATATCTGGGTTACCTTGCCACCTGAGATTGATACCAATGCACTTGTTCCAAAAGCTATTGCAGCAAAGGTTGCATATGTGCCCGGAACTGCCTTTTATGCTGATGGTTTTGGCTCATGGTCGCTAAGAATTTCATTCTGTCATCCAACTGCTGAGCGAATTACTGAAGGAATTAAGGCTCTAGCTGGGGTAATTAAAACTGAGATGGATAGCAGACAGATTAATTAAGTAAGCCAGCTTTTAATAAAGAATCTCTTAACTCATCGGTTGCTGCAATTGCTGCATCAATTGAAATATGGGAAGCATCGCGATAAACCACATAATCATTATTGATCGCGTCACACCCATCTTTGCAAAACCATTGATATGGATCAATCTTTAAATATCCTTCATAAACTTTATTTGAGGATCTTTTAATCTCATTGCAAGATGAAAGTGAGTTGTTAGATAAACAGTTAGGAATGTCTTTTACAGGCTTTGGGGTGTCCGATAGGTAGATCAGATTTTGGCTGTAATCACTTAATCTATTAAATAAATCTCTCTGCCCACTAACATAGTAATTTTCCTTCTGGCTATTTTTATCATAAAGGTTGTAGTGTGAAAAAGTACTGATAATTACAAACTCAGGTGTGAGCTCTTTAATTCTATTTATCGAGTTTTCCTGCCAGGTTGCGCACTCCTCTTTTTTGTATGAGCCCTTACTTACCCGTGGTAATTCAAAAGCTGGGCAGGCAGATTTTGTAAGAGAGATAAGTTTGTAGCCATCTCTTGTTGCAATTGAATTTAATGGCTCAAACCATTGAGCAGCGTGGGAGTCACCGAACAAGATGATAGTTTTATCTGAAGTTATATCACCATAAACACAATCATTTGAGGAGGTTTCACCCCATCCAGCATGGCAGCCATCGGTATAGACCTTGGGTTGTGCGGTAATTTCAACTAGATCAAAGGTTTGGTTTACCTCTTTGACATAAAACTTTGTTGTATTTGTTGCGATAATGCCAACACTAATTAGGGTAATTACCGCAACAGATGAGATGAGAGTTTTATAAACTGCCATTGCATCCAGCTTTGCATATCTGATTGGTTGTTCAACAAATTTATATGTTAGGTGGGCCAAAATTATGGTGATAATTACACAAAGTATTTTTTCACCTGCAAGTAATGGTCGCTCTAGATAAATGCTAGGTAGAAGTAGTGCTGGCCAATGCCATAAATAAAGAGAGTAAGAGATTGCACCAAGCCACTGGGTGGTTTTGTTATTTGATAGCTGGCGCATCAATTTAGGCCAAGCACCTATTGAGGTGATTAACAAGAATGTGCCAATTACTGGAAGTAGGGCAAAAAGACCTGGAAATGGGGTTTGGGAGTCAAAGATGATGGTTGCGTAAACGATTAAGCCAAGCCCAAATAATGCAAGAATTTTCTGATTCTTATCCAAAAGAGCTTTGATGGATTTTGGGATAAAGAGGATTAATGCTCCGGCCGCCAACTCCCAAGCCCTGGTGTGGAGTGAGTAAAAAGCCAAAATCGATGAGCTTTGGGTTTGCCAGATTGAAAAGA
>CALPKA020000070.1 GCA_943324025.2 Bifidobacterium breve
AAGAGGCTAGAACTGGCTTAATGAAGCTTCTTGAGGTTGATGAGCTTCAAGCTAATGCAATTTTGGATATGCAACTTAGAAGAATTGCTGCCCTTGAGCGTCAAAAAATTATTGATGAGCATGATGAGTTAATGAAAGATATTAAAGAGTTAAACATAATCTTGGCCAGCCCAGAAAAGCAGCGAGAAATAATTAAAACTGAGCTATCTGAGGTGGGCGTTAAATATGGAAATGAGCGCCGAACTCAAATAATTTCAGGTGATACAGATCTATCTGTTGAAGATTTAATTCCAGATCAAGATGTGGTTGTAACAATTACAAAGGGTGGATACTCAAAACGGACTAAAGCAGATGCCTACCGCGCGCAAAAACGTGGTGGTAAAGGCGTGAAAGGTGCAGCGTTAAAAACAGATGATGTTGTTGAGCACTTCTTCACCGCCAGCACTCACAACTGGTTGCTGTTCTTTACCAATAAAGGCCGGGTATATCGCGCCAAGGTGCATGAATTACCAGATGCTGGCCGAGATGCTAGAGGTCAACATGTTGCAAATTTACTTGCATTTAAACCAGATGAATCAATCGCCCAAGTTATTGCAATTGCTGATTACTTAACTCAACCTTATTTAGTAATTGCGACCAAAGCCGGAATTGTTAAGAAGACGCCTTTGGTTGAGTATGACTCACCAAGAAGTGGTGGATTAATTGCAGTCTCATTAAAACCAAATGATGAAGTGGTCTCAGCAACTTTGGTAAGTGAAAAAGAGGAGTTGTTATTAGTTTCTAAAATGGGAATGTCATTAAGGTTTTCAGCAAATGATGAGAGCTTGCGTCCAATGGGACGAGGAGCAACTGGTGTGATTGGAATGAAATTTAGAAAAGGTGACAACCTTTTAGCAATGGCTGCAATTAGTAGTGACAATAAAAATTATGTTTTCACAGCAACTGATGGTGGTTATGCCAAGCGAACCAAACTTGAGGAGTATCGAACTCAAGGACGAGGTGGTATCGGGGTTAAAGCTGCCAAGATTGATGAGGACTCCAGAGGCGTCCTAGTTGGCGCGATGATTGTTCAAGAAAGTGATGAAATCCTGGCGATCTCATCAGCTGGCACGGTGATGCGAACACCTTTGACACAAATTCGAGAGACTGGCCGAGACACCTTGGGCGTTAGGCTGGTTAACCTAGATCAGGGAATCTCAGTAGTATCTGTTACTCGCTTAGTTGATGATCTTGATTAAGCGCAGAATCGGAAGAATGGCGAGGTATCAAAAAGCACTTTTGGTTTAGCAGTACTTCCTCAGGTAGCCTTCACCAGCAATATGGGCCTATAGCTCAGCTTGGTTAGAGCGCTTCCCTGATAAGGAAGAGGTCTGTGGTTCAAGTCCACATAGGCCCACCCCCCGCAAACACGGGGACCTAGCTCAATTGGTAGAGCACCGCCTTTGCAAGGCGGGGGTTAGGGGTTCGATTCCCCTGGTCTCCACAATTTATATTTACTTTTTTACTTAGTAAATATAAACAATCACAACAATGTAGCAACGGCTGGAGTGAATCTGAATGAAGAAATTAATTTTCATTTTAATCACAGCACTAACTCTTACCGGTTGCTCTAAAACCGAAAGCGAGAATATGAATACCGCAATCCTTAAAACCAGCATGGGCGAGATTGTTATTGAGTTATTTCCAGATCAAGCACCAAAAACAGTTAAGAATTTTGTTGAGCTTGCAACTGGTGCCAAGGAGTGGGTAGATCCAAATATTGGCGAAAAAGTAAAAACCAATCTTTATGATGGAACAATTTTCCACCGCGTCATTCCTGGATTTATGATTCAAGGAGGCGACCCACTAGGTAGTGGCATGGGTGGACCTGGTTATAACTTTGCTGATGAGTTTCACGGTGAATTAAATTTTGATCGCCCATACCTACTAGCTATGGCAAATGCTGGCCCAAACACCAATGGATCACAGTTTTTCATCACAGTTGCGCCAACAACTTGGCTAAATCGCAAACACACAATTTTTGGTGAGGTTAAAGATGCTGCCTCACAAAAAGTAGTTGATGCAATAGCTGGAGTTAAAACTGGAGCAAATGACAAGCCAGTGCAAGCTGTAAAAATTAACTCTGTAACTATCAAGTAATTTCATGCCGCAAAGCCTGACTAGAAATCTAGTCTTTTTTATCTCAGGCTGTTTTGTATTGACTCTACTTCAACCAAATCTGGAGTATGAGTTTGCGCTATATGGTTTAGAGATTAATAATGGTCAGTGGTATCGCCTATTAACTGTTGCATTAGTTCATGGCGGCTGGCTGCACCTACTTTTTAATATGCTTGCCCTTTACTCACTTGGAATCACAATTGAGAATTACTTTGGCAAAAATAAATACATCTTTATCTTGCTTACCTCACTCATCTTTGGCTCACTCACCTCTTACCTATTTAATCCCTTAACCAGCTTTGCAGTTGGCTCCTCCGGAATGATCTTTGGATTATTTGGTTGCCTATTAGTAATTGGCAAAAGGATGGGAGCAAATCTAAGAGAGGGGCTTGGGTTGATTGGATTAAACCTGGTGATCCCATTTGTTATCCCTGGTATTGATTGGAAAGCCCACCTAGGCGGGCTGGTGGGTGGAGTTCTAGCTACCCTGCTGGTTAAGCCTAAGAGAGCGCTCTGGGAATAAATCCCCGCTCAAAGCAGTTCCTGTAGATAGCAACCTTGAGCCTACCTGGCTCAACCTTTTGACTAGATAGCCACTCAAGGTTGAAAATAGGGCCATGAGGGTGGGCAAACCACCATCTGGCAAGAGCGGTCCAAACAGGAGGAAATTTAAATGGCAAGAGCGGTCGGAATTGATTTAGGAACAACTAATAGCTGCGTTGCGGTATTAGAAGGTGGCGAGCCAACTGTTATCGCAAATGCAGAGGGTGCTAGAACCACACCATCAATTGTTGCCTTTGCAAAAAACGGTGAGGTATTAGTTGGTGAGGTTGCTAAAAGACAATCTGTAACAAATGTTGAGCGAACTATTCGCTCCGTTAAAAGACATATGGGAACTAACTGGGCTCAAGATGTTGATAGCAAGAAGTACACACCACAAGAGATCTCAGCACGTATTTTAATGAAGTTAAAACGAGATGCTGAAAGTTATTTGGGTGAAACAGTTTCTGATGCAGTAATTACTGTGCCAGCTTATTTTAATGACGCCCAACGTCAGGCAACAAAAGAGGCTGGTGAGATTGCAGGCCTTAATGTGCTTCGTATTGTTAACGAGCCAACCGCTGCAGCTCTGGCTTATGGCTTAGACAAAGGCGATAAAGAACAAACTATTTTAGTTTTCGATTTAGGTGGTGGAACATTTGACGTTTCACTTCTTGAAATCGGCGAAGGTGTTGTTGAGGTTAAAGCTACAAATGGTGATAACAATCTAGGTGGCGATGATTGGGATCAAGCATTGGTAGATCACCTAGTAAAAACATTTGCTGCCAAAAATGGTATTGATCTAACAAAAGATAAAATGGCAATGCAACGTGTTCGTGAGGGTGCTGAGAAAGCAAAGATTGAACTTTCCTCATCTGCGCAAACTTCTATCAACCTGCCATACATCACAGTTGATGCTGAAAAGAATCCACTGTTTTTAGATGAAACTATTACTCGTGCACAATTCCAAGGATTAACCGCTGATCTATTGGAGAGATGCAAGAAACCATTCCAAGCTGTTTTAAAAGATGCTGGAATTCCAATTGCAGATATTGATCATGTGGTTTTAGTTGGTGGTTCAACTCGTATGCCAGCAGTTGTTGATTTAGTTAAATCATTAACTGGTGGAAAAGAGCCAAACAAAGGTGTAAACCCAGATGAGGTTGTTGCAGTTGGTGCAGCTCTACAAGCTGGTGTTCTAAAGGGTGAGGTAAAGGATGTTCTACTTCTTGATGTAACACCGCTTTCTTTGGGTATTGAAACCAAAGGTGGAGTTATGACCAAGTTGATTGAGCGAAATACCACTATTCCAACAAAGCGAAGTGAGATTTTCTCAACCGCAGATGACAATCAACCAGCTGTGCAAATTCAAGTATTCCAAGGTGAGCGCGAAATGGCTGCTTACAACAAGAAACTTGGCATGTTTGAGTTAACTGGATTACCACCAGCACCAAGAGGTGTGCCACAAATTGAGGTTACATTTGATATTGATGCAAATGGAATTGTGCATGTTTCTGCAAAAGATCTTGGCACCGGTAAAGAACAAAGAATGACAATTACTGGCGGATCTGCTTTATCAAAGGATGAAATCGATCGAATGATGAAGGATGCTGAAGCTCATGCTGAGGAAGATAAACAACGTCGTGAAGAGGCAGATGTTAGAAACTCTGGCGATTCACTTGTTTACCAAACTGAAAAGTTCCTAAAAGATAATGCAGACAAATTCAACGAGGGCGAAAACGCCACTAAGAAAGTTGAACTAGATACTGCAATCGCCGATCTTAAGAAAGCACTTGAAGGTAGTGATCTATCTGCAATCAAGAGCGCAACCGAAAAAGTTTCAGAGATCAGCCAGCAATTAGGCGCTGCTTTATATGCAGCTAATGCTGCTCAAGCAACTGGCGGAACCACACCAGCAGATGATGGCGTGCAAGATGCTGAAGTTGTGGATGAGCAGAAGTAATGAGCGAAGAGAATCTTGCTGCGTCAGAGAAGGAACTCTCTGACGCAGTTGATGAAGCATTAAACGAAGCAACTGTTGTAGTTGATGAGGTTGCAACACTGACCTCTGA
>CALPKA020000071.1 GCA_943324025.2 Bifidobacterium breve
ATAGGCCGCAAGTGGTACCTCAGATGTTCCAACTAAATAAAGTTCATCCTCTTTTAGATGGTAAACATTTTCAGCAGCTTGTCCTAGAAATCCTGTTCCCTCCATGGCTGCCGGTTTTACTAATACCGGTGGAATCATTGGAATAAATCCGGCTTTAACCGCTAGCGAGATTGCGTAATTAACTAATGCCAACTCAAGTAATGCACCAACACCTGTTAAGTAGTAAGAGCGAGCGCCAGCCACCTTCGCACCACGCTCAGTATCAATTGCTTTAATTATCTTTCCGATTTCAACATGATCTTTTGGTTCAAATCCTTCAGCTTTAAAATCACGTGGTGTGCCAACTTTTTCAATAACTTTAAAATCTGCCTCGCCACCAATTGGTGCTGCAGGATCAATTAAATTTGCGATCAAAAGCGCAAGCTTGTTTGCCGCCTCTTCTGCTTCAGCTCGCTTTGCATCGGCACTTTTAACCGCTGTTGCAAGTTGTTTTGCATTTTCAAGTAATGAGTTTTTCTCATCTCCTTTAGCTGCGCCAACTGCTTTTGATAATGTGTTTTGTTCTGCTCTTAATGATTCAAACTCAGATATTGCCTCACGCCTTGCATCATCGGCAGCAAGTAATTGATCCACAATAGCTGGATCCTCCCCGCGCACCTTTTGAGAGTTCTTAAAGGCTTCTGGGTTTTCACGTAATGCTTTTAAATCGATCATATGAAAGTAGCCTACCGATTACTTTGCTTGAGGATAGGAACCTAGAAAACGAATATCCTCACAAATTTGTTTTAGCCCAGCCAGCGCAGCACTTACCGGCGCATCTTGAATATGCCCCTCGGCATCAATAATGAAGTGGTCGTGGCCAAGTTCAACCCCGGTAGGCCGGCTTTGAATAAAAGTTAAATTCACTTGGTGTTTTGCAAACTCATTTAAAATTTCAAGCAAAGCACCGGCATGATCGATTGCAATAAAGACGGCAAGTGATGTGCGATCCCGGCCAGATGCGGCTGGGGTTTTGCCAGGCTTTTCCACCAAAACAAATCTTGTTACCGCACCAGTGTTATCTCCAATATTTTCATCAATAATCTTTAGTTGATAATTTTTCGCTGCAATACTTGCTGCAATCGCTGCGTCGTAATCACCTTTGATTAAACCTTTTGCCGCCGCCGCAGTTGAGGCGGTTTCAATGATCTGCGCATTTGGATAATTCTTTGCAATATAACTTCTGCATTGAGACTCTGCATGTGGATGGGTAGCAATTGATTTAATCTGATTGGCATCTGTATTTGCTAATGTCATTAAGGCAAATGAAACTGGCAATGTGGTCTCTGCAGTAATTACTAGTGGCTCACCAATTGCTAACTCATCTAAAGTTCTGGCCACAACTCCTTCGATTGAGTTTTCAATTGGCACTAATGCTTTTTCACACTCGCCATTTCTGACCGCATTAAGGGCAGCTGTGACATTTGCATACGCAATTAATTGATCGCCCTGATTTGTGATTTTTAATAGGGCAGCTTCAGTAAATGTTCCAGCTGGTCCTAAGTAGGCATACTTAATTGACATGGCTTAAGAGTAGCCGAGTGTTAAACGGGCTCGCGCCGGATAATCGGTGATTACCGCATCGATGCCAAGTTTTTTACAAAGTATTAGATCCTCCGGTTCATTTACCGTCCAGACCATTACCTTCCTGCCCCGCTTTTTCTGAGTTGAAACAAAATTATGGTCTGCTTTGATAATTTCAAGATTAGCTGCAACTACTTGGCTTGGATTAACTCTTGCTAGATATTTTCCGTTTATCAAAAAACCAGTTTGGTATGAGCTTTTTTTGTTTCTAAGTGTGGAAAGAAATGAGAAGGAGATTAAGGAAATCTTTATCCCACTTGATTTAATCTGGTTGGCATACTGGTTAAGAAGTTGGTGAGTCTTTTTTTCAATTAACCCTCTACTTGGCACCGGGTGCTTGAACTCAATTACTAAATCTTTTTTGTTAGCAATTGCTAACTCAAGTAGTTCAACAAAGCCAAGTGGGTCAACCTGCTCTTTTAATTGTGCCAAAGTGGTATTTGCGATCTTTAGATCTATCTTTGATAATCGCTTGGTGGTTGGATCGTGATAACAAATTATCTGCTCATCTTTGGTTAACCTAAGATCGCACTCAAAACCATCTGATCCAGCTTTGATCGCACCTAAATAAGCCTGCAAACTCCCTTCCGGAAATTCACCAGCACCACCTCGATGGGCATAGATCAGCATTATCTGGCGCCCCTTCTTTTTCAAATCAAATATGTGGTGAGATTGGCTCTATGAAATGGCAGTTTAACTCCTTTGCGCAAACAGATCTTGGTTTGGTGCGAGATGGCAATGAGGATTCAGCGCTGACTGCTGCAAATTTAATTGTCGTGGCAGATGGCATGGGAGGTCATGCTGGTGGTGAGGTTGCCTCGTCCATTGCAGTAAATGCCCTGTTCAAATTACAACCTTTATTAGCTGATGAAAATATTGATAGTGAATCTAAAGAGGATCTGTTTTTAAATATCACTCATGAAATTGATAATCAGATTTTAGAAAAAAGTAAGAGCAATCCAGATTTATCTGGCATGGGCACCACATTAACCGCTTTGAATATTTCAGGAGAAAATCTTGAATTACTACATATTGGTGATTCACGTTGCTATCGCTACCGCGCAAATAAACTTGAACAATTAAGTTATGACCACACAGTTATGCAAGAGCTACTAGATCAGGGGCGTTTAACACCGGAGGAGGTAATTGATCACCCGCAACGTTCATTACTTACCCAAGCTTTAATGGGTGACTCTGGGATTGATCCAATTTTAGTAAGTTATGAGATTAAAAAAGATGATCAGTATTTGTTGTGTAGTGATGGCTTGACCAATGTTTTATCCGATTATGAAATTTCAAAGATTATTGAAGCAAATGAGAATGATCAGGTTGTGCCAGCTTTAATTGCAGAGGTAAGGGCTAAAGGGGCCCCAGATAACATCACAATTATTTGGAGCCAGTTAATCTCGCAAGAGGTAACTCAGCCAGTTAAAAGATTTGGAGCTGCTAATGAATAGCTCTGTAAATCAATTAGCAGATGGTCGCTACCTGGTTCGCCAAATGATTGGCACCGGCGGCATGGCAGATGTTTATCTTGGTTTAGACACCAGACTTGATCGACAGGTTGCGATAAAAGTTTTGCGTCGAGATCTTGCAAAAGATCCAGCATTTGTGGCTAGATTTAAGAAAGAAGCATTAGCTGCTGGTGGATTAAACCACCCAGGAATTGTTGCAGTTTATGACTCAGGTGAAGAAAATGATTCACCATATATTGTGATGGAGTTAATTGGTGGGGTAACTCTTAGACAATTAATGCAAACTACCCAAATTCCACAAAACAGAGCCTTAGAAATAATCAAAGGAATTTTGCAAGCTTTAGATTATTCACATAACAAAGGCATTGTGCATCGAGATATAAAGCCAGGAAATATCATGATTACAGAAAGTGGCGATATCAAGGTGATGGATTTTGGAATCGCACGGGCCACAGATGACATTGGCGCAACAATGACAAGTACTTGGAATGTGGTTGGCACAGCGCAATATTTATCTCCAGAGCAAGCAACAGGTGAGGTTGCAGATGGTCGAAGTGATCTTTACTCACTTGGTTGTGTTATGTATGAGTTACTTACTGGCCGGCCGCCTTTCACTGGTGACACACCAGTCTCAGTTGCCTACCAACATGTTTCAGCACCAATCACACCTGCTTCAAATTTAGTTCCTGACTTAGATGTAAACATAGATCGTCTGCTTGATGTTGTGCTGGCGAAAGATCCTGCAAATAGATATCAAGATGCGCAGGCAATGCTTGAAGATTTAGAACATTTACTAAAGGGTGAGCCGGTAACAACAAGAATTAAAAAAGTTATTCCGCGCCGCCGGGTGCTCACAACAGCTGGATTAATAGTTGCACTAGTTGCGTTGCTTGGCTTTGGTTACTTTGCCACATCTCCAAGTTCACAAACTTTGAAGGTGCCAAATGTGGTTGGTTTAACTGAGGATGAGGCAAAGGCATTATTAAAGAACTTTAATATCAATATTGAACGCGCACCTGATCCAAAGATTCCAATTAATAGAGTTGCATCTCAATTACCTCTTGCCACATCAGATGCAGTTGCTGGCAGCAGCGTTACCTTGACCCTCTCTGATGGGCCCGGAAACACCACTGTTCCTGTTGGTTTAATTGGCTTATCTCTTGAAGAGGCAAGATATAAATTAACCTCAGCAGGCTTGTTAATCTCCCAAACAATTGCCGTGGATTCAGATCAAGCACCTGGTGTTGTAATAAGTATTAATCCAATCCCTGGCACAACCATTACCGCTGGCAGTGGCGTAGTGCTGGAGATTGCAAGTGGAAATGTGCAGGTTCCATCTTTGGTTGGCTTAAATGAAATTGGTGCTAAAACTGTTTTAACTCAGGCAGGATTTTTAATTAGAGAGATCACAGCTTCAGATCCAACAAAGTCAGTTGGTGAGATCTTGGCACAAGCACCCGAGGCTGGTGCAACGAAAACTATTGGCAGTATTGTGACAATAACAATTAATAAAAATTAAGCTCTAATCACAACTGGCGACAAACCTTCAGATCTTGCGCGAGCGCCCTTATCACCACAAATTTCTAACCAATTTCCAATCATTTGATAACCATGTTCGGTAAGA
>CALPKA020000072.1 GCA_943324025.2 Bifidobacterium breve
CACAATTTCTTACTTTTTATCTAAAGAAGCGAAAAATAATATTTGATACACCCATGGTTGATATGAATCTAACGCAGGAACAAAGAAGAGGCTTACTACTGGTTTTTACATTAAGCATTGGGATAGGCGCATTTTATTTTCTAAACTCTCGCCCACAACCTGCCACACAGGCTATGGATGTTGTTACTCCTTTAATTAATCAGGTCGAGCAAAGTAAATTGATAATAAATGTAGCTGGAAAGGTTAAGAGTCCAGGCGTTTATCAATTACCACCAGGCTCTCGAGTAATTGATGCAATTGAGGCAGCAGGTAATCATCTAAAAGGAGTTGATATCTCTGACATTAATTTAGCTAGATTGCTAGTTGATGGTGAACAAATCCTAGTTGGCGGAAACCGTCTTCAATCTAGTAAATCTGTTGCCAGAAAGATAACTGTAGATAATCCATTAGATATAAACCGAGCCACCTTGGCGCAATTAGACACTTTGCCCGGCATTGGCCCAGTCACTGCACAAAGAATTATTGACTACCGAAACAAGGTTGGAAGGATTAATGCGTTGGATGAACTAAAGAAGATTTCCGGATTGGGTGGTGCAAAGTTTGAGGAGATAAAATCGTTGTTGCGCGTTATGTAGATTATCGGTTATTTGTAATCAGTTTAAGTCTGTGGGCGGCATCGGCGTTAAGTAATTTCTGGCCAAGTGCAAAGCTGGTAGCAGCATCCTTTTTGATTATCGGCATATTTGTATTTAGATCTCGTACCTTCTCAATATTGCTTATCGCAGCTTTGGTTGGAATTACGATTGTAAGTTTTCGCCAAAGCGCTTTACATAATCAACTAATTACAAGCAAGATAAATAGCACAGTACTTATCTCAGGTCTTGTTAGAAGTGATCCCCAGCTAAAACCAGGTCAAGTCGTGGGTTCCTACCGAAAACCAGATCAATTCTCCGCATTGCTAAAGGTGAAGGAAATTGATGGCATAAGAACAGATTTACCAATTCGAATTAGATTTAGCACAAAAGAGAAGATTCAAATCGACCAGTCCATCTTGGTCAAAGTGCGCCTGGTTAAATCAAAAGAGCATAAAGTTTCAGCACTTGGTATTGCAACTGGTGATATTTCGATCATTACTCAACCGAGAAAACTTTTTAGATATACCGGTTTAATAAGGCAAGAGTTTAGAAATTTGGCAGCAGATTCTGAGGCTGGGAGATTAATTCCGGGGTTGGTGTTAGGGGATACTTCATTACAGTCTCCCGCTTTTATTGAACAAATGCGCAAAGTTGGGTTATCTCATCTGACAGCTGTTAGCGGGGCAAACTTTGCCTTAGTTGCAGCTTTTCTATTTTGGTTTCTTCAATTTGTGTTCAAATCGATCAAACAAAGGCTTTGGATAATTGTCATAATACTATTTCTGTTTATCTTCTTAGTTCGCCCAACTCCATCAGTTCTTAGAGCAGCTGTGATGAGTGCGGTAATTTTGCTTTCAAAATACTTTGGCGAAAGATCCTTCGGAATTACCTCACTAGCTGCTGCCATAACCTTGCTAATACTTCTAGACCCAATTCAATCTAGCGATCCTGGCTTTGCCCTTTCAGTTTTGGCAACCGCCGGCATTCTCATACTCTCTCCATCTCTATCTAGTAAATTGGTGGGAGTAGTAAAAAGTAAATTATTGGCTGAATCAATCGCTATCCCATTAAGTGCAACCATTTTCTGTTTGCCAGTTATAGTTTTAATCTCAAGCCAACTTGCAATTGTTTCGGTTCCAGCTAATATTTTAGTAGCACCAGTTATAGCTCCTATAACAATTCTTGGTTTTATTGCGGCAGTATTTGCTCCATTTATACCCTTAATATCTTCGCCATTATTGTTCATAGCAACGATTTTCGCGCAGTGGATTGTCTGGATCAGCAAAGTTATGTCAGAGGTGCCACAAATTACTTTCAACAAGAGCTTTCTCTTTATTCTGTTTTTTATGCTGGTGGTAATAAGTTTCAAATTGAGTATGAAGTGGCCTCGGTATCTTTTGATAACTGGGGTTGTGTTCCTAATAGTTAATTCAAGTTTGAGCTGGCCAGGTCAGAACTGGCAGGTTGCTAATTGTGATGTTGGTCAAGGTGATGGCTTGGTTGTAAATCTTGGTAGTGCAAATGCAATCGTAATTGATGTTGGTCCTGACCCAATCGCTATGGATCAATGCTTAAGAAAACTAGGTATCAAATCGATTCCCTTATTGGTGCTAACACATTTTCATGCAGATCATGTTGGGGGCCTTTCTAAAGTTTTAAGCAAAAGACAGATTGGTGAGGTTTGGATTTCAAATCTATTAGAACCTGAAGCCTCATATAAAGAGGTTGTAACTCAACTTGGTGGTGTGAAAGTTAAAAGCGTAGAACAAGGTCAGAGGTATGCTCTTGCTAGGTATGGTGTTGAGATATTAGTTGTTTGGCCAAGAACAAGCATGAATCAAATGCCTACTCTTCCAGGGGATGGATCTGTTGTTAACAACTCAAGTATCTCAGTGATAATTAAAAGTAAAGCTCTTACCCTTTTTGCTGGTGGAGACATTGAGCCAGCAGCGCAGGAAGAAATTACTAAATCTGGATATTTAACAAAAGTGGATCTACTTAAGGTTTCGCACCATGGCTCTGCTTATCAATATTTGCCAATGCTGGATAAGTTGCAACCAACAGTTGCGATTATCAGCGTGGGTAAATTGAATTCATATGGGCACCCAGATCCTGAGTTCATTTCTGAGTTATTAGCCCGGGGGATCAAAGTTTGGCGCACAGACCAATCAGGTGGGATTTCACTTGTCACACCCAATAAGATCAGGGCAACGGGCAAAGAATGGTGGCAAATACAGTGGGGTTAGTTCTGATTCAAGGGGCTGAAAGTTTGCTTGCCGACCGCGCAATCGCCCAAGTTATTTCCAGTAAATCAGGGGCTGAAGTTATCTCACTTTCGATTGAAAACATTGAAGTTGGAGTTATAACAGATAATTTGGCACCATCATTATTTGGTGATGAAAGAATTGTAGTAATAAAGGAAATTCAAGATTTGGATTCAGATTGTTCAGAAGAGATAGTTAGTTACCTAGAAAATCCTGACGATAATTTGACCCTAGTACTTTGGCACAAAGGCGGAGTTAAGGGCAAAGCTTTAGTGGATAAATTGAAGAAAAGTGGCGCACAAATAATTTTGGCTGAAGCGATTAAAAAAGAGGGTGAGAAGTCAGAGTTTATTAGAGGTGAGTTTAAAAAGTTAGATCGTAAAATCACTACTGAAGCTGTCCAAGCCTTAATTGATTCGCTAGGTAATGATTTGAGAGAGTTAAGTGGGGCTTGCTCACAACTTGCCTCCGATGTAGTAGTTGGGAAAACTATTGATGATGAGGATGTGGTTTCCTATCAATTGGGTAGAGTCGAAAGCACTGGCTTTGATGTTGCCGATGCTGCATTAGATGGAAATACCCCGATTGCCATAATCAAGCTTAGAAATGCTCTTGCAACTGGCACTGACCCGATATTAATTGTGAGCGCTCTTGCCTCTTCAGTTAGAACTTTGGCAAAAGTTTCAGGCGCATCTCGTTCTGCAAAGTCCTTTGAGTTGGCTCAATCTTTAGCGATCGCTCCTTGGCAAATTGATAAAGCCCGTCGTCAATTGATTGGCTGGAGTGATAATTCAATTTCAAAAGCGGTAGTGGCAATCTCAGCTGCAGATGCTGATATTAAAGGAGCGGCTTCAGATCCTATTTACGCCTTGGAACGGGCAATTATGACGGTTTGTGCTGCCAGAGGGTCTCGCTAAATAGGCTCAGTTTGAGCCTAACGGGTATGCGCTGATACCCTTACGACCTTGCTCAATACGATTTAAACAAACAACGAGAAAAGGTAATTCAAGTGGCAAACATTAAGTCCCAGATCAAACGAATCCGCACTAACAACAAGGCGCAGGATCGTAATAAGGCTTATCGATCAGCTCTTCGCACTGCCATTCGTAAATTTCGCGATGCAGTAACTGCCGGAGATGCCACAAAAATTAAATCTGAGTTTCAAGATGCTTCTCGTACATTAGATATGGCTGTTTCAAAAGGCGTAATTCATGCCAACAATGCAGCTAACAAAAAGTCAGCTATGGCTAAATTAGCCAACAAAGCTGGCGTTCGTTAATTTTCTAGAAACTCTTAAGGCATAAATGCCTTCCATCTCCAGTGCTAAAGCGCCGCAGCCTGCTGCAACAAATCCTGCGCAAATTAGAAATTTTTGCATAATTGCCCATATCGATCATGGCAAATCAACCTTGGCAGATCGAATGCTTGGAATTACAGGCGTAGTCGAAGATAGAAATATGCGTGCTCAATATTTAGATCGCATGGATATTGAAAGAGAACGTGGAATCACAATTAAAAGTCAGGCAGTTAGATTACCTTGGCGTTCAGGTATTGATGGGCAAGATTACATTTTGAATATGATTGATACGCCAGGCCATGTGGATTTCACTTATGAGGTTTCGCGATCACTTGCAGCGTGTGAAGGTGCAATCTTGCTTGTTGATTGTGCACAAGGTATCGAAGCGCAAACTCTGGCAAATCTTTATCTGGCTATGGAGAATAATTTAACGATAATTCCGGTACTAAATAAAATTGATCTTCCAGCAGCTCAACCTGAAAAATTCGCAGAGGAGCTTGCCAATCTGATCGGATGTAAGCCGG
>CALPKA020000073.1 GCA_943324025.2 Bifidobacterium breve
GATATGAGATTGAAAAAGAGGTTATGGCGGCAGATTTAGTAGTTGGCGCAGTGCTAGTTCATGGCGCAAAAGCTCCTAAGTTAGTAAGCAATGCTTTGGTTAAGAAGATGAAGCCGGGCGCTGTATTAGTAGATGTGGCAATTGATCAAGGTGGATGCTTTGAAGATTCCAAGGCAACTACTCATCAAGATCCAACCTATACGGTCCATGATGCAATTTTTTACTGTGTTGCAAATATGCCAGGAGCTGTTCCTGCTACCTCAACCTACGCACTTGCTAATGCCACAATTAAGTATGGCTTAGCCCTTGCAAATAAGGGATGGCAGAAGGCGCTGGCCGATGATGCCAACTTGGCTAAGGGGTTAAATGTGCATGAAGGCAAGATCATGTATGAGGCAGTTGCAAAGGCGCACAATCTCTAGTATTTTTTGCCCCAGGTCACGAGTCTTAGTTCAAAGCCCCGGCTAACTAAGCGGCAACCCTCCACCACGGTGGGGTGCTCCGGGTGAAGACCAGGTCGATAGCAAGGTGCCATCGGCAAGTGTGGGTCGATAAAAATTTAGGGTGTTTCCCTAATTATTTTCTCACCCCCTTTAACAAGGAGGTTGCTTTGTCATATTCATTTGAAACCCAACAGATTCATGCTGGTCAAGTTGCAGATCCAACTACTGGCGCTCGCGCTCTGCCGTTGTATCAAACAACTGCTTATCAATTCCGCGATACTAAACATGCAGCTGATCTATTTGGATTAGCAGAGCTTGGAAATATCTACACCCGCATCATGAATCCAACTCAAGATACGGTTGAGCAAAGAATTGCGGCATTAGAAGGTGGCGTTGCTGCCCTTCTACTTTCTTCCGGATCTGCTGCTACTACCTTTGCGATTTTGAATGTGGCAGAGGCTGGGGATCACATAGTTTCTTCACCATCTCTATATGGTGGTACTTACAATCTTTTCCACTACACATTGCCAAAGTTTGGCATTGAGGTCTCCTTTGTTGAAAACCCAGATGATCCAGAGAGCTGGCGCAAAGCGGTAAAGCCAAATACCAAGGCCTTTTTTGGTGAAACTATTGCAAATCCAAAAAATGATCTTTTGGATATTGAAACGGTGGCAAAGATTGCCCATGAAAACAATGTGCCATTAATTGTTGATAACACCGTTGCCACACCATATTTGATTAGGCCAATTGAGTGGGGTGCTGATGTGGTCGTTCACTCAGCAACTAAGTTCTTATCCGGCCATGGAAATGCAGTGGTTGGCGCCATCGTGGATTCAGGCAAGTTTGATTACGCCAAATATCCAGATAAGTTTAAAAACTTTAATCAACCAGATCCCTCCTACCATGGCTTGGTTTATGCCCAGGCATTAGGAGTTGGCTCACCATTTGGGGCAAATCTTGCTTACATCTTCAAGATTAGATTGACACTGCTTCGCGATATTGGCGCTGCGGTATCACCATTTAATGCATGGCTTCTTGCGCAAGGACTTGAAACATTATCCCTGCGTATTGAGCGCCATGTTGAAAATGCTAAAGCGGTTGCAGCCTTTTTGGAAAAGCATCCACAGGTCTCATCTGTTAACTACGCATCTTTGACATCATCAAAGTGGAATAAGTTAGCAAATAAGTATTCGCCAAAGGGAAGTGGATCAGTACTCTCCTTTGAAATTAAGGGCGGGATTGAAGCTGGCAAGAAGTTTATTGAAGCGCTAAATCTGCACTCACATGTGGCAAACATTGGAGATGTTAGAAGCTTGGCAATTCACCCAGCCTCAACAACTCACTCACAATTATCACCTGAGGAGCAATTAACCGCAGGTGTTACCCCAGGTTTGGTTCGTTTATCTGTTGGTATTGAAAACATCAAAGATATTCAAGCAGATCTTGAAAAAGCATTTGCAGCTGCTAAGTAAGTAATGAGCAAAGTAAATCCAGCAGTTACCGGGGCGTGGCTTGAAAGCCATGACCCCGGTGATCGCCAATTCTTAAATATTGGTGATCTAACTCTGGAGTCTGGTGAGGTGCTGCCAGATGTAGTAATCGCCTACCAAAGTTGGGGAAAGCTAAATGCTGCAGGAGATAATGCAGTACTTGTTAATCACGCCTTAACTGGCTGGGCAGATGTTAATGGTTGGTGGCCGCAAATGGTTGGGCCAGGATTGCCTTTTGATACCGATAAGTTTTTTGTGGTTTGTCCAAATGTAATTGGTGGTTGCCAAGGTTCAACTGGTCCAGCATCCCTTGCACCAGATGGAAAAAGATGGGGATCAAGATTTCCGGTCGTAACCATCCGCGATATGGTTGCAGCCGAGCTTGCCTTTACAGAGAAAATTGGGGTTAAGAGATATCAATTAGCCGTTGGCCCATCATTAGGTGGCATGCGCAGTTTGGAGTGGGCGATTGATTATCCAGAGTTAGTTGGTGCGATATGCACCATTGGCTCATCCGCTGTGGCAACGGGAGATCAAATTGGTGCTGCCTCGATTCAGATACGGGCAATTAAGAGTGATCCAAACTTTAATAAGGGTGATTACTATGAACAAAGTATTGGCCCAATTGAGGGAATGGGAATTGCTAGAAGAATTGCACACCTTACATATCGAACTGAGTCTGAGATGGATGTGCGATTTGGCCGGGAAATTCAGCCAGATGAAACCGGCAGATATGCAGTTGAATCTTATTTAGATCATCAAGCTCAAAAGCTGGCAAAAAGATTTGATGCCAATACCTATATTGCACTTACTGAAGCGATGAACTCTCATGATGTTGGTCGAGATCGTGGTGGGGTGGCGGCAGCGCTTTCAACTATTAAGGTGCCAATTCATGTTGTTTCAATTGATACCGATCGTCTTTTTCCGCCAAGGTTGCAGCAGGAGATTGCCGAGCTAGCCCCACAGGTTGCTACCTTGCACACCATTTCATCCCCATTTGGCCATGATGGCTTCTTAATTGAGGTGGAATCGGTGGGGCAGATCATCAGAAATGCGCTTAATCTTCAAAAAATCTCAAATTAACCTATTTGGATGTGCATTTAGGGCTGTGGACAATTTATAATATAGCCAAGGGTCGGGCGGTTTAAAGAAACCGCAAAAAGTTTAAGACCTAAAAACAAAGGATGAATTGTGGCTGTATCTCGTGCGCCCAAAAAAGGCGCTAAGGCAGGAAAGAGCAAGAGTAAATCTGCTCCAAAGAGTAAACCTGTTGCAAAAAAGAGTGCAGTTAAAAAAGCAGTTGCTAAGAAAGCTCCACCAGCTAAGAAAGTTGCCAAGATTGCGCAAAAAGCGATCTTAGATGCAAAAGATGTTTCCCAAATTTTAAAGGTTAAAGAATTAGTCATTCAACAAAAATCTGTATTGGCCGAACTTGAGGGCCGGGGAATTACAAATATTCACAGAATTGTTAAGAAGGCCGATCAAGATTTAGTTTTAATTGCACGTGAATTAGAGGATTCAGTTCCTAAGCAGGTTGAGAAATTACGTAAACTTGGTTTATCTCCATTTAGAATGCTCAAGAAGAGCGAGCTAGAACTAGTTGCACCTGCCACACCTAAGCCAGTTGCAGCAGCGCCAACTAAGAGTGGCAAGGTTGAGAAGGTAAAGATTGATGGCGAAGAGGTTGAGTTAGAAGAGGTTGACCTTGAAGATCTTGAAAGCTTAATTGATGATAAAGAGGAGACGCCGGCTGAAGAGGGTGCCTCTGAAATTAGAGTTGTTAATGTTGCCGAAGAGTCACAAAATGAGCAGAACTCATTTGTTCTTAAAGATTCTGAAGAGGATGATGCACCACCACAAACAGTTTTAACCGCTGGAGCAACCGCAGACCCAGTTAAGGATTACCTAAAATTAATTGGTCGAGTTCCACTTCTAAATGCTGAGCTTGAGGTTTCCCTTGCTCAATCAGTTGAGGCTGGTTTATTTGCTGAGGAGTTATTGGCAAAAGATAAGAAGCTAGATAAGAAAGCAAAGCGTGAGCTGCAACAGATTGTGCTAAATGGACGTCGCGATAAAAACCACTTGCTTGAAGCAAACCTTCGTCTGGTTGTTTCTCTAGCCAAGCGTTACACCGGTCGTGGCATGTTGTTCTTAGATTTGATTCAAGAGGGTAACTTAGGTTTGATCCGTGCGGTTGAGAAGTTTGACTACACAAAGGGTTACAAATTCTCAACCTATGCAACCTGGTGGATTCGTCAGGCAATTACTAGAGCGATGGCCGACCAAGCTCGAACAATTCGTATTCCAGTTCACATGGTTGAAGTTATTAATAAGTTAGCAAGAGTTCAGCGCCAGATGTTGCAAGATCTTGGTAGAGAACCAACACCTGAGGAGTTGGCAAAAGAATTAGATATGACACCTGAAAAGGTTGTTGAGGTTCAAAAATATGGACGTGAGCCAATCTCACTTCATACCCCACTTGGTGAAGAGGGCGATAGTGAGTTTGGTGATTTAATTGAGGACTCTGAAGCGATCGTTCCAGCAGATGCTGTTTCATTTACATTGCTACAAGAACAACTTCACTCAGTTCTTGATACCTTATCTGAGCGCGAGGCTGGGGTAGTTGCAATGCGCTTTGGTTTAACTGATGGGCAACCA
>CALPKA020000074.1 GCA_943324025.2 Bifidobacterium breve
CGCCTCATTCCCATTGTTTGCCTTTATTTTCTTGGTCGCATTGGGAATTGATTACAACATTTTCTTGATGACTCGTGTTCGTGAAGAAGCATTGAAAATCGGAACTCGAAAAGGCGTGATCAAAGGTTTAACAGTTACAGGTGGGGTGATTACTTCAGCTGGAATTGTTCTTGCTGCAACCTTTGCAGTTCTTGGAGTACTACCTCTTGTCTTTTTGGCCGAGCTTGGCTTTGCCGTTGCATTTGGAGTACTGCTAGACACAATTGTCGTTAGATCTTTGTTAGTTCCAGCATTAGTTCATGTAATTGGACCAAAGATTTGGTGGCCATCAAAGCTTCAATATGAGAAAAAGAAGTAGAGTTTTCTCATGGCTCCTCGCGTTGGAATCGCAGGCTACGGACTAGCTGGCCGATATTTTCATGCTCCATTACTTGTTGGAGCAGGGTTTGAAATAGCAACGATTCTTACAACCAATAGTCAGCGCAAGGAAGATGCCAAGACAGATTTTCCATCTGCAAAAATTGTCGAAAATCTAGAAGATTTAATTGCGTCAAATATAGATTTATTGGTGGTTGCTTCAGCAAATGATGCCCATGCCAGTCAAGCAATCGCATCCTTAAAAGCTGGAATTCCAGTTGTAGTAGACAAGCCAATGGGAAGAACATTTAAAGAAACCCAGGAGATTGTTGATGTATCTATTCAAACTGGTGTTCCCGTAACAACCTATTTCAATCGACTGTGGGACTCAGATGCACTAACAGTCAAGAAGATAATTAATGAAGGAGTTTTAGGAGATATTTTTAGATTGGAATCTAGGTTTGAAGTTTTTCGCCCTGAATTGAAGGGTAATTCCTGGCGAGAAGATCAAACTGCAGCTCAAGGTGGCGGTAATTTGTTAGACCTACAACCACATTTAGTTTCAACAGCATTGGATTGGTTTGGACCAGCAGAGTTAATAAGTGCATCGGTTCGCTCCATCAGAGGTGCATCAGATGATGACATTGTTTTGGTTTTGAAACATAAAAATGGTGTGGACTCATACCTATCCGCTAGTGCAATTATGGGCTCTCCTGGACCAAGAATTAGAGTTGTTGGAAATAAAGCAACCTTGGTTATTAAGGATTTAGACCCTCAAGAGAATTTATTAAAGAGTGGTGCTTATCCAAAAGATGGAAAGTGGCAAGTAGGAACCACAAGTGCAGCCTTTATCCACAAAGGTGATCAAGTCGTTGAGTACAAGGGAATTGATGGAAATTACACCGAGTTTTATTCGCTAGTAAAAAATGCATTATCTGGTGGTAAGTGGCCGGTTAGCACAGATCAAGCACTAGCGGTTGCAAAGATTATTGATCAGGCCAGAGAAATCTCATTTAGATAAGAATGAGTTTTGACTGCATTGTTGTTGGGGCAGGGTTGGCCGGCCTCACAGCTGCTAGGAAGTTGCAAGCGTTAAATCACTCAGTTCTACTCATTGAAGCAAGTAATGGTGTTGGTGGCCGAGTTAGAAGTGATCAAATTGATGGTTTTATCTGCGACCGGGGATTTCAGGTAATCAACCCTGCTTATGAGCAGGTTGCAAAAACAAATTTAATATCCACTTTAGATTTTAGATATATTGCTGGACAAATTAGATTAGTTGATGAGAACTTAAAGGTCGGATTTGCACCTGCCACACTTTCTAGCAAAATTGGTTCCCTGGGAGAGAAGTTAAATTTTATTAATTTTGTGATAAATCCTGTGATTAGCAACAGCAAGCTTTTCGGTGAGTATGCAGATAAATTTCCTAAGCTGTATGAGAAAGTTTTACAACCTTTTTTATCAGGTGTTTTTCTTACCGATCCTAAAATTATTGCAGCAGATGTTGCGCAAGAGATTTTACGCAGCTTTGTTAAATCACTTCCTGGTGTCCCAGCCGCAGGTGTGGGGGAGTTTTCAAAGGCATTGGCAAAACCTGTGCTGAACCTAAAGTTAAATGAACCCGTCCAATCTGTGGCTACTGGGCAAGTGATAACCAAGAGAGCTAAATACAGCGCGAAGTATGTAATTGTTGCAACTGATCCAACAACTGCAGCTCAGCTTGTTAATGGAGTTAAGGTGCCAAAAATGTTGGCAAGTACTACCGCCTATTTTGCGACCTCGGAATTACCAAATCAGAGCAAGTACTTAGCAATTTCAAATAGATCCAAATTGGTTAATTCCATTGTAATCAGTCAGGTGTCCAGTAAATATGCTCCAAAGGATAAGCACCTAATCAGCGCAACTTCATTGCAACCCATAACGGAGAGTGTATTTAGAAAGGAATTGGCAGATATTTGGCAGGTAAATACAAAAACTTGGGATTATGTGGCCAAATACGAGATCAAACAATCATTGCCTGAGCATTTACCTGGGCAGAAAAAAACTAGAAATTTAGAGATTGGTGATGGAATCTTTATCGCAGGCGATCACATGTCAGTGCCATCCCAACAGGGAGCAATGAGTAGTGGGTATTTAGCTGCGAAGGCTATTCATCAACTAAAGCGGTAAGCGCGGCCAAAACATGCGGATAATCAAACTCAAAATTATTATCCATTAAAACTTTTGGAATAACTTTCTTCGAACCTAAAACCTCAGTTGAAAATCCACCAAGCACGGCGCGAAGGGCAAATGCCGGAGCTGGAAATATTGCTGGCCGCTTAAGTGTTCGAGCTAGTGCTGCAGTGAATTCTTGATTAGTGACTGGATTTGGTGAGGTTAAGTTAACTGCGCCCTCAATCTTAGAGTTCATTAAGAAAACCATGGCTCTAATCTGATCGTGCAAAGTGATCCAAGACCACCATTGTTTTCCAGAACCTAACTTTCCACCTAATCCAAACTTAAATAATGGCAACATTCTTCCAAGCGCTCCACCAGTTGGATCTAGTACTAATCCAGTTCTCAACTTAATAGTTCTAACACTTGGTGCAAGATTGGCTACAGATTCCCATTCTCTGCAAACAATTGATAGAAAATCTTCGCCACCTCGGTCTGCTTCAGTAACAGATCTATTGCCTGTTTCACCGTAGTAACCAATTGCACTTGCCGAGATAAAGACCTCTGGTTGTAATTGCTCGCAAGCATTAGCAATTGTCGTTGTTCCTAACAACCTTGAGTTTAGAATTTCAGAACGGTATGAGGCTGACCAGCGCTTATCGCCAACACCAGCTCCGGCAAGATGAAAAACAGCATCTACACCCTCTAATAAATCTAAATTAATTTCACCTCTTTGTGGGTCCCAGCTGACCTCATCAGATAATCGGGGCGGCCTTCTAACTAGCTTTAGAACCTGATGGCCATCACTTTTTAATTGAGCACAAAGAGCGCTTCCAATCAATCCGGAGGCGCCGGTAACTGCAATCTTCTTATTACGTGGCAAATTACAACCCTAAATCAGATTCGAATCGACCCTCTTCTAATCTTTCCTTTAAAGTTACTAAGAATCTTGCTGCATCCGCACCATCAACAACTCGGTGATCGTATGAAAGAGCTAGATAAACCATGGATCTAATCGCAATAGTTTCGCCACCATCTGCACCTTTTACAACCATTGGGCGTTTAACAACTGCACCTAAGCCAAGAATTGCAACCTGAGGTTGATTAATAATTGGTGTGTCAAACAATGCACCACGTGATCCAGTGTTGGTGATGGTGAATGTTCCGCCGCCTAATTCATCTGGGGTAATTTTATTTTCACGAGTTCTTGCTGCAACATCTGAAATCTTTCGAGCAATTCCACCCATATTTAAGTCACCAGCATCTTTAACAACTGGAACCAGCAAGCCACGATCAGTATCAACAGCGACACCTAAATGTTCGGCACCATGATAAGTAATTTGATCGCCCTCAACAGATGAATTCAGCACTGGATGTTGCTTTAGTGCTTCGCAAACTGCGACCGCAAAAAATGGTAAGAAAGTTAACTTAACACCTTCACGGGACTCAAATGAAGCCTTGGCTGCATTTCTTAAACGATCAATCTTTGTTACATCTACCTCTACAACTGTAGTTAACTGGGCTGAAATCTTAAGAGATTCAACCATTCGATCAGCAATAACTTTTCTCAATCGCGACATACTCACAGTTGTTCCACGAAGTGGTGAGACTGCAATTGGACCACGTGGGGCTGCAGCTGTTGATGCCATTACTACAGCAGTTGGAGTTGCAGCAGCACGAGGTGTTGCTGCCAAAATATCCTCTTTACGAATACGTCCACCGACACCGGTGCCTTTAATTGTTGAAAGATTAACGCCAGCTTCTGCGGCTAATTTTCTAACGATTGGTGTTACATATGCATCATCTGCTCTAACGGCTGCAGCTGATGAAGTTGCAATCGGAGCTGGAGCAGTAACTACAGGTGCGACTTGTACTGGGGCAGGAGTTGGTACAACTGGGGCAGGTGTTGAAACTACAGGAGCAGCTTGCACAGGAGCAGGTGTTGGTTTAGCTGCAGCTGCGCCACCTGAAACTCCAATTGAGGCAAGTCTTGCACCGACGGCGACAGTTGAATCAACTGGAACATCAATACTCAAAACCG
>CALPKA020000075.1 GCA_943324025.2 Bifidobacterium breve
ATTGATCCTCTGTGAAATTTGATGCTGGATCTACACCTTGGTAGAGCATAATTACACCAATTGTGTCGCGCATCTCAGAGAGCACAACAACCTTGCCTTTATTTGCAGGGGCAAATAAATCTTCCATGGTGCGAACACCCTTTGGTAACTTCTTAGTATTCCAACCAAAACCTGCAAAACCAGATTGCCAGGTTAATGAGTACTGACGACCTTTATCAAAACCAACATCTGCAAGAACTTGGCGAATATTTGATTTGTTTGGCACATTTGCCGGATCTAACTTCTGCGCGTATCCCTGCTCAATAAATCTTGCTGCCATCCAATCAGTTGGTGCGACAATGTCATAACCAATATCTGATCCGATTGAAAGTTGACCTTGAACTTTTCCGTAAAAAGTATTGTTGTCATCAATTGCTTCTTCATAGGTAACCTTTAAACCACTTTGCTTTTCAAAAGCTGCAAGAGTTGGGTAGACCTTGGTGTCCTCGTTGTAATCTAAATAAAGTGGCCAACTTGCCCATCTAACAATTTTTTCTGTATCACTAACATCAACTGCAACCTCTGCACCCGTTGATGAACCAGTTCCACATGCTGCTAATAATCCAGCCGCAGATACTGCACCAACACCAGCTAGAACTGAACGACGAGAAACCTGGGCGCGAATAATTGCGCGAGCTTCAGGGGAAAGGGAGTTGATATCTTTTTTCATTGATTCTCTTTCTTATTTTCTAGAAGGAACATCGGGCTTGGGTTGGGGAATGTGGGGAAATGTATCAGGCGTTGAGGTTAGTCATGACGTGTTTGATGCGGGTGTACTCCTCAAATCCGTAAGCCGAGAGGTCTTTACCGGTGCCGGAGTGCTTAAAGCCGCCATGCGGCATCTCAGCAACCATTGGGATGTGGGTGTTGATCCAAACGCAACCAAAATCAAAGGCCTTGGCCATTCTCATCGCCCGACCATGATCCTTGGTCCAAACGCTAGATGCCAAACCATATTGAACTCCATTGGCATACCTGACAGCCTCGGCTTCATCTTTAAACTTTTGTACAGTAATTACTGGTGCAAAGATTTCATTTTGAATCATTTCATCATCTTGCTTTAGATCTGCAACCACAGTTGGATTCCAGAAATATCCTGGACCCTTTATTGCAGTTCCACCAGCTGTAACTCTGGCATGGGCTGGCACGCGATCCAAAAAGCCCTGCACTCTGGCTAATTGGTTAGCGTTATTAACTGGACCTACCAACACATCTTCATGAGGCATTCCAACTTTAATGACATTTTTTGCCTGCTCAGAAAGGAGTGCAACAACATCATCATAGGCACTTGCTTCTACTAAAACTCTTGTAGCAGCAGTGCAATCTTGTCCGGCGTTGAAGTAACCAGCAACGGCAATCCATTCACAAGCAGCCTCTAAATTGGCATCATCAAAAATTACAACTGGTGCTTTTCCACCTAATTCAAGGTGTAATTTCTTAAGATCCTTAGCGGCACTAGATGCCACCTCCATACCTGCACGCACAGAACCGGTTATTGAAACCATCTGCGGAATATCATGTTCAACTAATGCACGCCCTGTATCGCGATCTCCCACCACAACATTTATTACACCCTCTGGTAAAAACTCTTGCATTAACTCAGCCATCCAAAGAGTTGAAACTGGAGTTGTATCACTTGGCTTTAACACCACAGTGTTTCCAGCTGCAATTGCTGGTGCCCACTTCCATACCGCCATCATCATCGGATAATTCCAAGGTGTTACCTGCGCGCAAACACCAATTGGTTCACGGCGAATAAATGAGGTGTGGCCTTTGAAATACTCTGCTGCAGATTTTCCCTCTAAGTTTCTAGCAGCTCCAGCAAAAAATCTAATTTGATCCAACATGGGACCAATCTCTTCAGCTCTTGTTACTGCAATTGGCTTACCAGTGTTCTCAGATTCAATTCCAATTAACTCTTCACTTCTTGCCTCAATTGCATCAGCAATTTTATTGATCGCCTTCTGGCGCTCTCCTGGAGTGGATTCCTTCCAAATTTCAAATGCACCTGCTGCAGCTTTCATTGCCTTGTCAACATCAGCAGCATTTGAAACTGGAGCTTTTGCAAAAACTTCACCAGTTGCTGGATTGATTAAATCTTGGACCTTATCTGAGGTCGCACTTACTTTCTTACCGTTGACAAAGTTTTGCAGGGTTTTCACTATCACTCCTTGATTAAATTAGTTCGACCAATTTAATCCGAAGTCTAGTTACCAGTCAGGGTTGAATCAATACTAAAGAAATTATTTCGTACTCTCAGCTGCCGCTAATTGCCCGCAGGCACCATCAATCTCTCTGCCTCTGGTATCTCTGACAGTTACTGGCACCCCATATCCTTCTAAGGTAGCAACAAATGCTCGCTCATCCTCGGGCCTAGATGCAGTCCACTTGGATCCTGGTGTTGGATTTAATGGAATCAAATTAACATGAGCATTTTTACTTCTCAGCAATCTACCAAGTAGATCGGCCCGCCATAGTTGATCATTAATATCTCTAATCAGTGCATACTCAATTGAGTACCTGCGCCCAGTTTTTGCCTCATACTTATCAGCTGCTTGTAATACCTCTTTAACTTTCCATCTTGAGTTAATTGGAACCAAGGTGTCCCGTAACTCATCATCTGGAGTGTGTAGTGAAATTGCTAGTGTGACTGGAATATCTTCATCAATTAACTTTTCAATTCCACTTACTAAACCAACCGTTGAAAGCGTTACTGATCTAGCGCCAATTCCCAAGCCATCTGGCTGAGGATTTGTAATATTTCTAATGCTTTGCATAACTGCTTTGTAATTTGCCATCGGTTCGCCCATGCCCATAAATACAACATTTGATAATCGAGTTGCACCCCCTGGCATCTCCCCTAAATCACAGACTCTTGCTGCCATAACAACCTGGGCAGTAATTTCGGCAGCAGTTAAATTTCTAGTTAATCCTGCCTGTCCGGTTGCGCAAAAAGGACATTGCATGCCACATCCTGCTTGGGATGAAATACAAACTGTTGTGCGATCGGTATAACGCATTAAAACAGATTCAACTAATACTCCATCATGCAAACGCCAAAGATCTTTTCGAGTTTTTCCACCATCGCAGGTAACTGAGCGAACCAAGGTTAATAACTTAGGTAGAAATGCCTCACCTAGTTTTCCTCTTAACTCTTTTGGAATATCAGTAAAGCTTTCAACATCATCATTGTGATGAGTAAAGAAATGAACTGCTAATTGGTTTGCCCGAAAAGCAGGCAATCCCAACTCCTCCGCCCGTGCTTTTCGCTCATCTTTAGTTAAATCTGCTAGATGAGGGGGTGTTTTTTTCTTAACCGCAGGTGCTTCAAAAACTAAGTCGGCCATTTATAAATACCGATTAATAAGCTCTATTGCAAACCAAACTGCAGGGGCCGTGAAAAGAGCCGAATCTAATCGATCCATAATTCCGCCATGTCCTGGCAGTAAATTAGACATATCTTTAATTGCTAAGTCTCGCTTGATCGCAGATTCAATCAAATCACCACATGTTGCTGTAACTACCGTCATTAAACCAATTGCTGCGCCCACATACCAAACAGTTTCAAAAAGTGAGTTGAATATAAATGCTCCGCCAACAACCGCTGCAATAGCACCGCCAATTAACCCTTCCCAACTTTTCTTTGGACTAATACTTGGAGCCAATTTATGTTTACCAATCAAGACGCCGGCAATATACGCGAAGGTATCATTACAAGCGATCAATGCCACCAGAGCAAATATTCGAGCATCACCATCTGGATGATTTGCAAGTAGCAGAATAAATCCACCAAGTACTGCCAAATAAAAAGTGATAAATACTGCAGAGGTTGATCGTTTAATGAAATCTTTTTGCGAAATTATCAGCAGAGTAAACATCAGAATTGGAATAGTAAGACCTGCAGAGACTGCTAGCCCTTCAGTATTTCCATTCCAGGTTGCAACCAAAAGAACTGATGCAGCAATCATCAAGACATAATCTGGAAGTTCAATCCCACCTTTACGATATGCGCCGGTAATCTCTTTAATCCCAATCATTATTACAACCCAGATTAAGCCAAAGAATAAAACTGGGGCAGCTGCCAGTGAACCAAAAATTAACCCCAATAAAAACAGTGATACCAAAATAGATGGAATTAACTTGCGACCTGCCCGTTTGTTTATCGCATCATTAATCGCGTGCAGGTCAGCCATCATTAAACCTCTAGTAACTCAGCTTCTTTATGCTTTAACAACTCATCAATCTTGGCAGTGTGCTCTCCAGTTACTTTCTCAAGCTCTTTTTCTGCTCTGGCTAAATCATCCTTGCCAACTTTTCCATCTTTTTCTAACTTTTCCATCGCCTCTTTTGCAGCTCTTCTAATTGCGCGAATTGAAACCTTTGAGTCTTCAGCTTTGCCTTTGGCAACCTTAATAAACTCCTTACGGCGCTCTTCTGTAAGTTGCGGGAAATTAACTCTAATAACAGTGCCATCAGAACCTGGATTTACACCCAGATCAGA
>CALPKA020000076.1 GCA_943324025.2 Bifidobacterium breve
CCTGCTCTACCTTGGCCGGTAGCGCTGTTAGCTGATCAGTAATTGATTTAACATCTTTCTTACTTAAATGTCCTAATTGTTTTCCGATTTCAAGGGCAATTAAATACATCGCAATTAGTTGAGTAGCAAAAGCTTTTGTGGAGGCAACCGCTATTTCAGGGCCTGCATATGTATATAGAACTGAATCTGATTCTCGGCCAATTGTTGAACCGTTTGTATTGCATACGGAAAATATCGTGGCTCCCTTTGATTTGGCATATCTAAGCGCCATCAAAGTATCCATGGTTTCACCAGATTGAGAAATCGGAATTACTAGAGTTTTCTTATTCAAACTTGGCTCGCGGTATCGATACTCGGAGGCAAGTTCAACATCAACTGGAATCTGACCCCATTTTTCAATTGCATACTTACCAACCAGCCCTGCGTTATATGCAGTGCCACAAGCAATAATTACGATTTTCTCAAACTTTTTAAACTTGATTTTTAGATCTAAACCTTCAGATCTACCAATTAATGTGTCGGCAATGGCTTTTGGTTGTTCATAAATCTCTTTCAACATAAAGTGTGGAAAGCCACCTCGCTCAGCAGCAGATGCATCCCAAGAAATTTCATACTGTTTAGATTTAACTATCTGTCCAGAAAGGTCAGTAACCACAACAGAGCCTGGAGTAATCTCCACTACCTCATCTTGTCCTAGCTCTAGCGCAATTTTTGTGTGAGCAATAAATGCTGCAACATCAGAGGCTAAGAAATTCTCACCCTGACCAACACCAACTACCAAAGGAGAGTTTCGTCTTGCGCCCACGATCGTAGCTGGAGCATCTGCGTGGATCGCTAACAATGTGAAGGAGCCTTTAATCTGCTTGCAAACAGATCTCATCGCAGCAGCCAGATCTCCATTATTTTCTTTTCTAGCATCACTTAATAAATGAACAACAGATTCACTATCTGTTTCAGACTTAAATTTATGGCCCCGCTTTTCTAACTCTGATCTTAACTGAACATAATTTTCAATAATTCCATTATGGATTACCGCCAGCTTTCCTTCATTATCTAAATGAGGATGCGCATTGGTATCGGTAGGCCCGCCATGTGTTGCCCACCTAGTATGGCCAATCCCGCTAGTTGAGTTTGGAGTTTTACTTAATGCATCCTCTAAATTTTTTAACTTACCTGCCCGCTTTTCAATAAATAATGGTTTACCAATCTGAGTTGGTAGAGCGATTCCGGCTGAGTCATAGCCACGGTATTCAAGTCTTCGTAGACCATCAATGACTGGTGAAAGTGCGGAGCTTTTACCGGTGTAGCCGATGATGCCGCACATTAATAAACTCCTTTGACTACTTAAGCTCTAATCTTACTAGTTGGGCTAATGAATCGGCGACTTTATTGGCTAATTGCAAATCATTTGCTTCCACCATCACCCGAACCAAAGATTCAGTTCCTGAGGCACGAAGCAATACTCTGCCAACTCCTGCTAAATCCTTTTCGGCATCAATAACTGCTTGCTTAATTTTGGCTGAGGAGGCAAGTTTTTCTTTTGCAACATCTTTAACATTGATTAAAACTTGAGGATACTTACTCATATTAGATGACAGATCTAAAAGAGATTGCTTTGTCTTTGCCATAACTTGCATGATTTGTAGTGCGGTTAAAAGGCCATCACCTGAGTTTGAAAACTGTCGCATAATAATATGTCCAGATTGTTCCCCACCTAATACATAATCATTTTCCAACATTTTTTCCAACACATAACGATCACCCACTGCAGTTTTTTCAACATTTATTCCAGCAGATTCCATAGATTTAATAAAACCAAGGTTGCTCATGACTGTGCCAACAACCGTATTTTTCTTCAGCTTGCCACCATCAAAATATGATCTAGCTAGAATGTTTAAGATGTAATCACCATCTATTACATCACCATTGCTTGCAACTAATAGGCATCGATCGGCATCTCCATCATGGGCAACCCCTAGATCTGCTCCTGTTTTCTTAACCTCTGCAATTAGATTTTCTAGATGAGTTGAACCGCAATTTTCATTGATATTCCAACCAGTAGGAGCAGCTGAGATAGCTGTTACCAAAGCACCAGCATTTTTATAGGCAAGTGGGGCAACGCTTGAGGATGCACCATTTGCGCAATCAACTACTAACTTTAAACCAGCTAGATCAGTTGAGATCGTGGAGAGTAAGTAATTTACATATCTTGTACTCGCACCCTCATCTGCGAAAATACGACCAACATCTAAGCCAGTTGGCCTGCTCCATGGCTCACCTAACCTGGCCTCAATTTGTGCTTCAAGTGAGTCAGCAAGTTTGTCGCCGCCTTTAGCAAAGAATTTAATCCCGTTATCAGGCATTGGATTATGGGATGCACTAATCATTACGCCTAGATCTGCATTGCTTTCCTTAACTAAATATGCAACTGCAGGAGTTGGTAATACGCCAACCCGATAAACATCAACGCCAGCACTTGTTAAACCAGAGATGATTGCAGACTCTAAAAAATCACCAGATGCTCTGGAATCTTGGCCAACAATTGCTTTTGGACGATGGCCAGCAAATAATCCGATTTCACCTAATACGTGAGCGGCGGCAACTGCTAAATCAACTGCAAGTTCAGCGGTTAAATCAATGTTTGCAACGCCTCGTACACCGTCGGTGCCGAAGAGGGCCATATTAGATTTTAAGCGAGTAAGTAATTAACGCTTGCTGTATTGAGAACGCTTACGAGCCTTTTTCAGACCGTACTTCTTACGTTCAATTACACGTGCATCACGTGTTAAGAAGCCAGCTTTTTTCAAAGTTGGACGATTTGCATCAATATCAATTTCATTAAGTGCACGAGCAACACCTAAACGAAGTGCGCCGGCTTGACCTGAAGTTCCACCACCATTGATACGAGCGAAAACATCATATGTTCCCTCTGCGCCAACAGTCTTAAATGGTTCTGCAACTGATTGTTGGTGAACCTTGTTTGGAAAATAAACCTCAAGTGGCTTGCCATTAACAACCCAACGACCAGATCCTGGAACTAGGCGAACTCTGGCAACTGCTTCTTTACGTCGACCAACGCCACCACCAGGTGCGGTGATTGCTTTGCGATTTGTTGCAGCAGCTGGAGTGCTAGAACTGTATGAGGTTGGTAGTGCCTCATCAGTTGAATCTAAATTCTCGTTAGACATTTCTCTCCTATTACTTCTTTGAAATCTGGGAAACTTGGTTGAACTCAAAAACCTTTGGGTTTTGAGCGGCATGTGGATGCTCACTACCTGCATAAACTTTTAACTTAGTTGCAGCTGAGCGACCAACATGGTTCTTAGGCAACATTCCTTTGATTGCTTTTTCAACCGCACGGGTTGGGAATTTTTCAAACATATCTGAGTAAACAGTTGATGTCATACCACCTGGATAACCAGAGTGTTGGTGAGCAAATTTTTGTGTGCTCTTTGAACCAGTTAATGCAACCTTGTCAGCATTGATAACAATTACAAAGTCACCCATGTCCATGTGAGGAGCAAATGTGGTTTTATGTTTTCCGCGTAAAAGATTTGCCGCGTGAGTTGCAAGACGTCCAAGCACAACATCTTGAGCATCAATGAGATACCAACTACGGGTGATCTCACCAGCTTTAGGTGTAAATGTGCGCACGAGCATCTGCCTTTCTTATCATTTTAGGATTGTCCCTGATGGGTCATTTCCAGAGGCCAAAGATTACCCGCAGGTGTGGGATAAGGTCAAAACCGCATTCCCTCCCCGCTTAGATATCAGCCCTCATCCTCTTGCTCCTGAGGATTTAGATGATTTTCGTTGTACTTGGCCAAATACTGATCTGCTGGTGGAAAATCAACCTTTATCAAACTTAATCCCTGTGGTGGAAATACATAACTATCTGAGATCCGAATTTTTTCACTCAAAGTTTTTAACATCCACTCTGGTTTAAATCTTCCTTCACCAACACAAACTGCTGCACCAACCAAATTTCTAACCATGTTATAGCCAAAAGAGTTGGCGGTTATCAGGCCAACAACCACATCTTTTTCATCACGATGCCACTTAAACTCCATCAAATTTTTAATGGTGCTTGTGCCCTCCCGGTGCTTACAAAATGCAAAAAAATCATGCTCACCCAATAGTAATTTTGATCCTTCATTCATCAGCTCAACATCAAGTTGGCGAAACCATTTAGCGCTATCAAAGCGATCAAGGGGTGCAATAACCTTTCCACCATCAATAATTTTGTATTGATAGGTGCGGCTATTTGGACCAAATCTGGCATGAAAATTTAAAGGTGCCCAATTAGCACTTAGAACTCGAATATCTGATTTTAATAATTGATTTAATCGAAAGGCTAAGTTTTCTACCTGCGTATCTTCGGGTAGATCAACATGTAAAACTTGATGTTTTGCGTGAACTCCAGCATCAGTTCGCCCTGCGACAATTGTTGAAACCTCACCTTGAATTATGGTGTTAAGGGCTGCTTCAAACTCTGCCTGAATAGTTCTTAGCCCTGGTTGCTTTGCCCAGCCA
>CALPKA020000077.1 GCA_943324025.2 Bifidobacterium breve
AATCATCAATTCAAATGAAAGAAATATAGAAATTCCAGAAATTAGTAAAGACACGCTTTCAGATATCTTGCTGGATCAGTTGGTTAGTAAGTTAGGGTAGGCCAATGAGTAATCGACTATTTACCTCTGAATCTGTAACAGAAGGACACCCCGATAAAATCGCAGATCAGATTTCTGATGCGATTCTCGATTCTCTGCTAGCCCAAGATACTAAAAGTAGGGTAGCAGTCGAAACTTTAATTACAACTGGACAAGTACATGTGGCTGGAGAAGTCACTACAAATGGATATGCAGATGTTATGAACATCGTTAGGGACACTGTTTTAGAAATAGGTTATGACTCATCTGACAAAGGTTTTGACGGCAACAGCTGTGGAGTTTCAATATCAATTGGGCAGCAATCTCAGGATATTGCTCAAGGCGTAGACGATGCATTTGAAAGACGAGTTTCTTCATCCTCTGATCCACTTGATCTTCAAGGTGCAGGTGACCAAGGTTTAATGTTTGGGTATGCTGCTAACGACACTCCAGAATTAATGCCGCTACCAATATCCTTAGCACATAAATTAGCTCAACGCCTTACCAAAGTTAGAAAAGATGGAACTTTGTCTTACTTAAGGCCAGATGGAAAAACTCAAGTAACAATCGAGTATGAAGGTGATAAGCCGGTAGCACTCGATACTGTGGTTATCTCTTCTCAACATGCTGAAAATGTTGATTTAGAAAAACAACTTGCACCTGAAATTAAAAAGTATGTAATTGATCCCATAATGAAAGAATTATCAATTGATACATCCAAGGTGAAGATTTTAATTAATCCAACGGGTAGATTTGTTATTGGTGGTCCTATGGGCGATGCTGGATTAACTGGTAGAAAAATAATTGTGGACACCTATGGTGGAATGGCAAGACATGGTGGAGGTGCCTTCTCTGGTAAGGATCCATCTAAGGTAGATAGATCTGCGGCGTATGCCATGAGATGGGTTGCTAAAAATGTGGTTGCTGCAGGTCTTGCAGATCGTTGTGAAGTTCAAGTGGCTTATGCCATTGGTAAAGCTCAGCCAGTTGGATTATTCATTGAAACCTTTGGAACTGAAAAATTCGATGTGAATGCTATTAGTAAAGCGGTTAAAGAAGTTTTTGATTTACGCCCAGCTGCAATAATTCGTGATCTGAATTTACTGCGCCCTATCTACTCCAAAACTGCTGCTTATGGACATTTTGGCAGAGAATTGCCGGACTTCACTTGGGAAAAAACTGATCGGGCTGCCTCACTCAAATCTCTCGTAAAGTAAATCGTGGCCGCTCCACTAAAATTAAAGCAACAGGTTTCTGCAACATCTAAACCAAAAAACCTAGCATCAGTTTCCAAACTCCCCACAGCCTCAATCTTGGTTGATACTCCAGTGTCTCACCTTGAGGGGATTTATGATTATTGGATCCCATCCAGAATTGACGATTTGGTTACGATTGGGACAAAAGTTATTGTCCCTTTTGGCAGTGTTAATGCGGATGGATTGGTGATAAATAGAAGTCCGAACCAATCAAACGATACAAAACTTAAAGAAATTATTGACGTCGCTTCTCCAAGTTCTATGGTTAGTGTGCAGATGCTTGAACATATAGAAATGGTTCGTAATCGATTTGGCGGTAGTTTTTGGAGCATTTTGAAACAATCGATTCCTAAAAGGGTTGTTAAAGAAGAAAAAATGAATACAGTATTAGAGACTGAAAGTGCTACTCAAGAAAATGATGACTTTCATAAATTTATTGGAAGAGCTGATTTTGGAATGCTCAATTCTAATCAGAGGATAAAATGGGCGGTCAATCTTCCTATTGCAAATGACTCGGCATTGTTTGTTGCAAAAATAGTTCTTGCTCGAGCTCAGTTTAATCAAGTTCTATTATTGGTGCCGGACGATAAAGACATTAGGTTGATCAAAAGACAAATAGCTCGAATATCAAAAGTGAATGTTGTGGAGTTGAGCTCTAACCTTGATTCATCGACTAGATATCGGAATTTTCTGCAAACTTGTTTTGGTGTACCAAGAATAATCATTGCGAACAGAAGCGGTTCATTTACTAATCTTCAATCTGACTCTACGGTTATTGTGCTGAACGATCTTGATGCTTCCCATTATGAGCAGCACTCACCAGGCTGGAACACACGTGACGTGACCTTGTTGAGAAACAAGAACAGCTCATTCATTTTCATTTCCGCCTCACATTCACTGGAGATTGCAAGATTAATAGATATCGGGTGGTTAGATCACAAGATTTATAAAACTAATTCAGAGATAAGTATTGTCGCTAGTGATAGTAATCGCAGTTATTTGTCCACGATCAAAAAATCTTTATCTTCAGGAAGTGTTTTGGTAACTGTGAGTGAAAAAGGTTATGCAAATGTTTTCCTATGTTCAAAATGCAGGAATTCAGCGAAATGCGATTGTGGAGGTAGGTTGCAGATCAAATCTTCAAAATCGCAACCCGAATGTTATTTATGTGCTAAAAAAGTTTCTGATTGGCATTGTAATTACTGCGGAGATACCCGGCCGTATGTAATAAGCAAAGGTATAGATCGCAATGCTGAAGAGATTGGTAAAGCTAATCCAAATATTCCAATTTATGTTTCATCAGGCACTAAACAGATCGAAGATTTACCAGAAGGTCATTGTATTGTGCTTTCAACTGCTGGATCAGAACCAAGTGGTGAATACTCAGCGGTTGTGATGTTGGATGGTGAAAGTATTTTTAACCGTCCGACACTAAGAGCTGAAGAAATCGCACGACATAATTGGTTCTCAAATTTATCAAAATTATCGACAAAAGCTGAAGTTTTTGTTTCGTTGTCTAATAATCATCCTGTGGTTCAAAGCATGTTGAAGGGGAGTTCTTCCTTCAGTGTTAAGAGAGAATTAGAAAATAGAGAACGAGCAAAATTACCTCCTTATTATCGGGTGGCTAGCGTTTCGGGAAGGAAATTAGATATTTCAAAATTTGCAGAGAACTTAAAAAACACGAAGAATTATGAAATTACCGGTCCTGTGGAAATCAATGATTTGGAGAGTAAGTTATTGATAAGAGTTGAATCCTCAGGTGGTTCTGAATTAGTTGATCTGCTAGATGATGTGGTGAAAATCCAGGGCGTAAAGGGTAAAAAGATATTCAAGGTCAGGTTAGACCCTTATGATCTTTAATAATCTGTCTTTAAAGTATCATTGATTCATGGCTATTCAACCAATTCGCTTATTTGGCGATCCCGTACTTGTTACGCCCGCTGCGCCGGTAACTGATTTTGATAAAGAGATCCGACAGTTAGTGGCTGATTTAATGGAGACTATGCATGATGCTCCAGGAGCAGGATTAGCAGCACCACAAATAGGTGTGCCACTGAGAGTTTTTGTTTGGGATATCAATGATGAAACGGGGCACTTGATTAACCCAACGTTGGACTTAAGTGCTGAAATGCAAGATGGGGAAGAAGGATGCTTATCTTTTCCAGAATTGGTTTATGAAACTCCAAGAGCGTTTAAGGCAGTTGCTAAGGGGTTCAATATGCACGGAGAACCAATAACCATTGAAGGAACAGAGTTGTTAGCCAGGTGTTTACAACATGAAACTGATCATTTGAATGGAGTTTTGTTTATTGATCGAATGAAATCTGATCAACGTAAGTTAGCAATGAAGGAAATTAGAGAATCTGAATGGTTTTCGGCAGCTAGCAATTCAGGTTTGAACCCTCAAATCAAGATTTCTCCACACAATACTCGCGGTTTAGGTCTTTAAAACTTGAAAATTTTGATCGCATCCTCCTCAGATATTGCAATCCCTTTGATCGAAAATATCGTTAAAAATGGGCACCACGAATTTTGCGGACTTTTATCCAATATGGATAAAGCAACTGGCCGTGGTCAATCGATCAGATCAAATGAACTAGCAGAATGGGCAAAGAATTCTGCTATCAAAATTTATCAAAGCGGAAGTACAAATGATATTAAAGAAATTGTTGACGAGGTTTTACCTGACGTGGTGATAACGATAGCTTTTGGGCAAATTATTAAAGAAGACTCATTGAAAATTCCTAAAAATGGCTGGTTGAATGTGCATTTCTCCAAACTCCCGAAATGGCGAGGCGCCGCTCCGGTTCAGCACGCCATCCTCAACGGTGAATCATCCACTGGAATATCAATATTTCAGTTGGAAAAAGGCATGGATACAGGACCAGTTTATTTGTTTGAGGATGTGATTATTCAAGATAATGAAAAAACTCCTGATGTATTGAAAAAAATGAGTTTGATGGTGCCAGGTTTGGTACTGAAAACATTAGAGATGATTACTGGGAATGTTCCACCGATTCCACAGAGTGTTGAGAATATTTCTTATGCTCCCAAAATTTCCAAGGAAGATGGAAAACTTGATTGGAACAATACTTATTTTGATATCTTCAATAAATTCAGAGCATTTTATGGTAATCCTGGAGTGTGGACTCTGTTGAATGAAAATAGAATTGTGATTAACAATATGAGAATTTC
>CALPKA020000078.1 GCA_943324025.2 Bifidobacterium breve
ACCAGTCTGCCAACAGTTGAGTGGGATGATCATCATCAGTTAATGCGTTAATCACAGGAATACTTGCATACTTTCCAAGTTCATCAACATCTGATTGGGCATATGTTCTTACTATTAACGCGCTACAAAATCCTGAAATAATTTTGGCGGTATCTGAAATCGTTTCACCTCGGCCAACTTGCAAATCATCAGCACGAAGAAATATTGGGGAACCGCCTAAGTGCGCAACTGCAGTTTCTGAGGCCAGTCTTGTTCTAGTTGAAGATTTGGTCATATAAATTGCAACAGTTTTTCGAGCTAAAGACTTCTTTGCTTTCAGTGGTTTTTTGGCAAACTTGCTGGCAGTTTTCAGCACAAGCTCGATATCTGATTTTGATAGATCAGAGGTGCGAAGCAGGTCCTTTAGTGGCTGGCTCATTGGTAAATGGTAGGCGATAAAGTTGGATTAAGATTTGGTCATGGGTTTCCTCGATGATTTACGCGGTAAATCAGGTAAGACGGGCTTACTTGAGAAGGAGCTACTTGCTCCAACGGATGAAGGCGACCATGAGCGCTTCTCGCACTACGTCGATAAAAATAAGATCACTGAATCTGCAGTTACTGGAAAACCTGTTCGTGCTTTATGCGGCAAGAAGTGGATACCAAATCGTGACCCACAAAAATTCCCAGTGTGTCCAACATGTAAAGAGATTCACGCTCGCTTAAAGTAAATTCTCAGTCAAAGCCGATACTCTAAAATTCATGAGATCGCGCACCATATTTGTATTCCTCATCGTGCTTTCCTTTTTATTCTCTACCCAAACGCCAGCTATAGCTGATAATCCACCAAGGCGAATTCTTTCGGGTTGGCTGCCTGATTACTCACTTGCTAGAAATTTACCAACAGTAGAAGGAAATTTAGATTTAATCCGAGACATATCTCCATTTTGGTATGGATTAACTGGTGAAACAAGTATTAAAGATAAGTATGCGCTGGGCAGGTACACAACTCCAAAGGATGCGGTTATCGCAAGATTAAAAGCAAATGGATTAATTCTTTTGCCAACCATTACAGATGATACAAAAAAGTTAGAACTTGCAAATTTACTTGCTAATCCAACTTCACGAACAAATATTGTGCAAACAATTAAGAGTTTAGTTTTAAAACATAATTATGATGGCATCGATTTAGATTTTGAAGTTTTTTACACTCAAGACGGTAGATCTTCCTGGCCAACAACTAAACCTAACTGGATTGCATTTGTTAAAGAATTATCACTTGCACTCCATGAGCAGGGAAAATTATTGTCTGTAACTACGCCGCCAGATTTTGCACCAGAAACTAAAAGAGCTGGGAATTGGGTTTTTTCCTGGGCTGAAATTGGGCCACATATTGATCGCCTAAGAATTATGGCTTATGACTTTTCTACTGTGAATCCAGGACCAATTGGACCGTTGCCATGGAGTGAAGATGCAGTTAAGTATGCAGCAACTCAAATGCCAGCATCGAAAGTTTTCTTAGGTATTCCAGGTTATGGCCGGGATTGGATTACAAAGGTTGAAGGAGTCTGTCCGAAAGATTTTGCATCCTCAGTTGTAGTGGGCGCAAAAGCTGCAGTTGTTATGCGCGAAGCTTTGGCACTAGCAACAACTAACAATGCCACCCCTACCTACAACCAAACACATGCAGAATCCACATTTACTTATAAGAAAACCTATGTTGATCCAACTAACTCTGCAAGCTTTTGCACAGCATCTCGCACCGTATGGTTTCCAGATGAGCGAAGTTATGCAGCAAGAACTAACTTAGTTGGAAAATACCGATTAGGCGGAATTGCAGTTTGGACCTTTGGCATGGAAAACACTGCAGCCATTACCGCAGTACGAGATATAGCAAAATCAATTGCCCCAGATCAGGTGGTGGGAACAATCTCAACTGACTTAGAGCAGATTGCATATGGCTCAACCTTTAATTTAACTGGTACATTCAAACTGCCAGATAAAACCCCCGTTTCATCTTTGAATGTCAGATTTGAAATAAAGGGAGCAAATGAAACTACTTGGCGAAGCTTGGCTGCCGGAGTAACAGATGCTGCCGGAGTAATTTCACTTCCAGTTGTGGTTGGTCAAAAGAGTGAGATTAGATTGGTTTCTGATGCAAGTTGGGAAAGAAGTGAAGGTAAAACAGTTGAAAAAACTATTTCAGTAATTCCAAAGATTCGATTAGATCTGCCTACTTCGATAAAGGTAAATACCACCTATCAAATTTCCGGCCAGCTTTTACCTAAGATTTCCGATATCAAGGTAACGGTGAAGCAAAATGCAAAAGTAGTGGCTGAGGTTGTTACTGATGCAAATGGCAGTTTTACCTTCAACACCAAAGTTGCTCCTGCTGGCCTTGCCACCTTCCAGGTAGTTTTCCCCGCTGGTGTTAAGAATTCTGCCGGGGCAAGTGATGAGATAACGGTTTTAGTTAGATAATTAAGCCATGAGTTCCCAAACCCAAATTGAAGAAACTTTGGATTTGAGCAAATTCTTTGACAACCTTTGGGTGGCAATTGTTTGGGATGACCCAGTAAATCTTATGAACTACGTAACTTATGTGTTTATCAAATTATTTGGATTTTCAAAAGAGAAAGCCCATAAGTTAATGATGCAGGTCCATACTGAAGGTAAAGCGGTGGTGGCATCTGGAACTCGTGAAGAGATGGAACGAGCGGTTCAACAATTACATGAACATGGTTTATGGGCAACCTTACAAAGAGATGACCATGGGCCAGTTTAAAGGATCTGCTGCAAATGCTGATTTATCCGTTGCTCTGAGCAACGATGAATTACATATTTTAATAAATCTAGTTGAACAATTGTTAGAACTTTTAGGTGAGAGAAATTTTGCCCATCACTACCAATCTGATGATCCATTTGCCCAACTTATGGCGGCCACAATTGGAAATCTTGAATCACCCATTGAGCAGCCAGAGGATCCAGTATTGCGCAGGTTGTTGCCAAATGGGTATGCCGATCCAGAGAGTGCGGCTGAATTTCGCAAATACACCGAGAGCTCACTTCGCACAGTAAAACAAAAGCACCTTCTTTATCTGCGCGAGCAATTAGTTTTTCCAGTAGATCATGAGTTGCCTAAGGCAGATATTGCAGTCACAGATCCCACTCAATGGTTAATTGCAATTAATGATCTTCGAATAGCTTTAGCAGTTCGACTAGATATTGATCAAGATGGGTTTGAGAAGTATGAACTTATGAAAGATTCAGATCCGCAAAAGCATTTACATGCAGTTTATTACTGGCTGGGTGGCATTCAAGAGAGCTTGATAAATCACCTTTAAATAAAAAAGCGGAGCCAATTTCTTGGCCCCGCTTTTTGTTAGATCAACTAATTAGTGATCGTCCTTCATTCCTTCAGCTACGGATTTCATCTTTGCAATCTTTAGGATTGTTAGACCAAATACGCACTTCGCCAATACGTCGGCAATTGTGTAACCGATCTGGCGATTAACAAATGCGCCTGGATCTGTTGCTGATTGTCCAAGAATTGGTAGTAGGTATGAAATTGGGTAAACGCCCCAAGTTGCGATCAATAGCAAGCGCAAGCGACCTACGGTTGCTGCTACTCCTGCTGGTTGACGATCTAGTGACTTTGAAAGCTCTACGAACAATACATACAAGATGTATAGGAAAGGTATTGTTGAAAGTACGCCCCATAGAACCTTGGTGTTGTTGTCTGTTGAAATCTCACCTGGGTAACCAAGTGCGATCATTGCAGCAGATGCTGGTACTAGGCGAGTGATTAATGAAGAAGCTGCTGCCTTAGCAAGAGCAAGAACTGCTACAACCTCAACTAATAGAAGAGGTACAGTTAAAATCCAGTCAACATAACGATATGCCTCGTTAAATGCACCGTGTCCTGTTCCAACACTTAGTGCTCCAGTTTCATGATTGAATGAATCTTCAAATGAGTTGAAAATTCTCATGTAGTGGTATGCAGCAATGAATGTAACCATTGATGACATTACAAGTGCTGTGCGGTACTTAGGTAGTACACGTGATTGTGAAACTAATGTATAGATTGTGCAGGCAAGCATTGATACAAGTCCAAATGAAAGGATGTTGTAAACAATGCCAAACTGATCTGCAGATAATGCAATTGTTGAACTCATCTAAATAAGCCTCCATAGGCATTTAGTTTGCTCATGCCCTTTTGGACACAAGCCAGCAATTTTTCATAACCCCATATGAAAGCTATGACCAATTGCCTGGCTTAAGGGTGGCTGTTACTGGTCAGTCCAGCAAGGAAATCCACCGCCATTTCACCCTAATTCTTAAGTAATTATTACCCTAAATTCGTGCAAAACGGACATTTAATCTCCCAACCAGGGTTAGCAAGGCATATCTGCACTCGCCATTTAGACTTACACAAATGGCAACCGCTGATCAGGTAAGTAAGAGCGCTCCAATAGGAATCTTTGATTCAGGCGTTGGTGGGTTAACAGTTG
>CALPKA020000079.1 GCA_943324025.2 Bifidobacterium breve
ACTAGTGCAGTTACCTTTCCTGGTTCAACTGCAAAATCAACACCTTTTAAAACATCTACTGCACCAAAGGATTTTTCAACTCCAAGTAATTCAATTACTGGCAACGGTGCACTCATTCTCACTCCAATTACTAATTATGCAATGTGTAAATACTTTACTTATGGCAACTGCGCCGACTCAATTAAGAGCCGGCGCAGTGACCTTGTCTAACTTATTACTTACTTAACGCCGTACTTATCGCAAGCAGCCTTTACCTTAGCTGTGCAGATTTCTGCAGCAGCGGCATCTCCGGCAGCAACAACGTCTTTAACCTGATCAGGTGTTACGTTAATTGGTGTCTGAGCGCTGAATGGAGTTCCATCAGCAAGCTTCTTGTTAACAGTTGGCTTCTCACCCTTAAGAAGAGCGATCGCTAGATCAGTAGCTGCGGTTGCCAAGATTGTGTATGGCTTCCAAACAGTTGTGGTCTGCTTTCCAAGTAATACGTTCTGTAGACCAGCAACAGATGCATCCTGTCCTGAAACAGGAAGAGTCTTGCCGTTCTTATCTAGAACCTGAATTACTGCTGCAGCGTTGGTGTCATTTGCTACCCAAACTGCATCAATCTTTCCTTTTAGCTTGCTGTATGCCTGCTCAAAAGCTGTTCCAGCCTTTGCGCCATCCCATGTTCCAGGAGTTTCAAATGCTGGCTTGATTCCAGCAGCTGACATAACAGAAACTGCTCCGTCATAGAACATCTTTGCGTTACCGTCGGTTGGATCTCCACCAACATAAACAACAGATGCCTTTGCAGGATCCTTACCAGCAGCCTTTAGACCATCAACAATTGCTTGGCCCTCTAGAGCGCCAACGCCTTCATTGTCGAAAGATACATAGTAATCAGCACCAGCGATTGGGCGATCATATGCAATTACTGGAATTCCTTGTGCCTTAGCTTTTGTTGCAACAGCTTCAGCTGCTCCTTGTAGGTTTACAAGAATCATAACTCCGCAACCGCCAGCAAGTTGTTGATCTGCAATTGTTCCGTACTTAGCAGTATCTCCTTCTGCGTTTTGGATATCAGAATCAAATCCAGCATCAGCTAATGCAGATTGGATTGCAGGACGATCTCCATTTTCCCAGCGAGGTGAAGATGCTGAGTCAGGAAGAATTACGCAAGCCTTAGTTCCGCCAGAAGCGTCATCTGAAGAGCTTGAACATCCTGTGATTACTAGTGCTGCAGATGTCAACAATGCGACAAATGCTAATTTAGAGCCTTTTCTCACTATGCTCTCACTTTCTATTCTGTTAAAAACTTAGCCATTTAACTAAGTCAGTGATTTTCACCGGTTAGGTGGTGTCGCAATTCTTATGTATTTGCAACCATTTCTCTACCCATACCCGAACGTTTCTCCGCCTTTGATGGTAACGATTGGGTATCTTTTAATGGTTATCCACAAAAATCTACCCCACCTTCAACTACCCCTTGAGGGTTACCCGCGGTGGCTGTAATTAGTCATATGAATAAAGCGTTTCAATCATTAAAAGCTAGTTAGATAAATTTTTATGTGCATGCAAAAGCACAAACAAATAGAGAAGAACTTTTTACCTCTACAAACTCTCAAAAATTTACAAATCTTTATTTTAAAGCGGATAAATAAGGTTAAAAACAGATGTAATTGATATTTACCCCAGGTGGTAAACTTTTCCTTGTAGTAAAACAACTAAAAATTTTTTCTAAAGATATCTACTCATAAAGAGCAGGGGGTGCTTGATGCAAGCCTCCGTTGCCCAACAATCATTTATCTTAGAGTTACAAATTGTTGATAATGAGATTTTGCAGGCAAATACAAAGTTAAAATCACTTCCTGAGATCGAGCAACTACTTCACATTGATAAAAGAATTGCCACCGCTACTGAGGAGTTGGCAAAGGTTGCGGCAGAAAGTGATCAAATCGCACTTGAGCTTCGCCGTGGTGAGGTTGATGTTGAAACTGTTACCGATCGCATTAAAAAAGATGAAGCACGTCTTGCCTCCGGCAATGCCACCCCAAAGGAGTTAGAACAACTCCAACATGAGGTTGCCACCTTAAAAAAGCGGCAGGAGAGTTTGGAGGAGATTGAGCTTGAGATCATGATCCGAAATGATGCAGTAGCTGCCCGCCGAAATACATTAAGTACTGATTTAGCATCCCTTGAGACTTTAAAGACTGAGATAAATAGCAGATTGACCAGCGCCACAACAGAAATTAATTTACTTATCAATGAAAAGCTTTTGGCCAGAAAAGAGGTCGGAACAAAAATTGAACAGCCATTACTAGATCTATATGAAAAGATCAGAGGAGCAAATGGTGGGGTTGCCGCAGCAGCATTGGTTGGTAATAAATGTAATGGTTGTAATTTGGCGATAAATGCAGTTGAGATGGAGCGGATTAAATCATTGGCAAAGGATGAGCTTTTAAGGTGTGAAGAGTGCCGCCGGATATTGGTAAGAATTTAAATGCCAAGACATTTTGTTGTTACCGCAGATGGTGGCAGTCGAGGAAATCCAGGACCTGCCGCCTATGGAACTGTGATATTTGAAAATGACAAGGTAGTAAAAGAGGTTGGCGCATCAATTGGTGAGGCGTCAAATAATGTTGCCGAATACAGCGGGTTAATTGCAGGCTTAAAAGCGGTTAATGAGATTGATCCTGCCGCCACAGTTTTAGTGAAGATGGATTCAAAATTGGTGGTTGAGCAGATGAGTGGCAGGTGGAAGGTTAAGCATCCAAATATGAAAGAGCTAGCAAAACAAGCTTTTGCTGCCCATGATCCAAAATTGGTCTCATATCAATGGATTCCACGTGAGGAGAACTCACATGCGGATTCCATACTTAATGATGTACTAGACAGTGGAATGTAAGTAGGGAGTACGCTTTCATAATGATCACCCAAGGCGCCCGTGTATTACATGCAGCAACTGGCAATAAGTTAACTGCCAAAGGTTGGGGACAAGAGGCTGCCCTTCGCATGCTTCACAACAACTTAGACCCGCAAGTTGCAGAGCATCCAGAAAATTTAGTTGTTTATGGTGGCACAGGAAAAGCAGCTCGTAATTGGCAATCATTTGATGCTCTGGTTAAAACCTTAACTAATTTAAAAGATGATGAAACTATGTTGGTCCAATCTGGTAAACCAGTTGGTGTTTTTCAAACCCATGAGTGGGCGCCAAGAGTATTAATCGCTAACTCAAACCTGGTTGGTGATTGGGCAAATTGGCCTGAGTTTAGAAGGCTAGAAAATCTTGGCTTAACTATGTATGGCCAGATGACAGCTGGATCTTGGATCTATATCGGTACCCAAGGTATTTTGCAGGGAACCTATGAAACCTTTGCCGCTGTTGCTAACAAAAAATTTAACGGCACACTCCAAGGAACCCTCACCCTAACTGGTGGTTGCGGGGGAATGGGTGGAGCCCAACCACTTGCAGTAACTATGAATGGTGGCGTTTGTTTAGTAGTTGATATTGATAAGACCAGATTAGAAAAGCGAATCCAAACAAGATATCTAGATGAGATTGCAAATAATCTAGATGATGCAGTGGCAAGATGCTTAAAAGCAAAAAGTGCTGGAACTCCTTTATCTGTTGGCGTTGTTGGTAATGCCGCCGAAGTATTTCCACAATTACTAAAGATGGATGTGCCAATAGATATTGTCACCGATCAAACATCTGCCCATGATCCACTGTCTTATGTGCCAATCGGAGTTGAGTTTGATCAAGCAGCCTCCTTTGCTCAAGATAAGCCGGAGGAGTTTTCACTTCGTGCAAAAGAGGCGATGGCAAAACATGTTGAGGCAATGGTTGGCTTTATGGATAAAGGCGCTGAAGTTTTTGATTATGGTAATTCAATAAGGGATGAAGCTCGTCAAGGTGGTTTTAAACGCGCATTTGCATTTCCTGGTTTTGTGCCGGCATATATTCGTCCATTATTTTGTGAAGGTAAGGGTCCATTTAGATGGGTTGCATTATCAGGGGATCCAAAAGATATTTATCGCACCGATAAAGCTGTTTTAGATTTATTTCCAGAAAATGAGGCGCTGCATCGCTGGATCACAATGGCGCAAGAAAAAGTTGCCTTCCAAGGATTGCCAGCTCGAATTTGTTGGCTTGGTTATGGTGAGCGAGATAAAGCAGGACTTGCCTTTAATGATTTAGTTGCAAAGGGTGAGGTTAAAGCGCCAATTGTTATTGGCAGAGATCATTTAGATTGCGGATCTGTTGCATCCCCTTACCGCGAAACAGAGGCGATGTTAGATGGCTCTGATGCAATTGCAGATTGGCCATTACTTAATGCGAT
>CALPKA020000080.1 GCA_943324025.2 Bifidobacterium breve
AAGGCAGCTCTGTAATCACAATTCCTTGCTTTCGAGTAGAAACCTTTTCAATTACAGCAGTTGCTCGAACTTTGAAGGAACCTCGACCATTTGCATAAGCATCTGCAATACCTTCAGTTGCTACCAAATACCCACCAGTTGGGAAATCAGGTGCTGGCACGATTTTCATTAACTGCTTTAAAGTTGCCTTTGGATTTTCCATCAAAAACTTTGAAGCTGCAATCACTTCGCCTAAATTATGCGGGGCCATATTTGTTGCCATACCAACTGCAATTCCAGTTGCGCCATTAACTAATAAGTTTGGAAATGCTGCCGGAAGAACCTGTGGTTCAAGTATTTGACCATCGTAATTTGCACCAAAGTTAACTGTGTCCTCATCAGATTCATCTACCATCATCATTGCTGATGGGGCCAATCTAGATTCGGTATAGCGCATTGCTGCTGGACCTGAATCTAGGGATCCAAAATTTCCATGACCATCAATTAATGGCAGTCGCATTGAAAAACTCTGTGCCATACGAACCATGGCATCATAAATTGCACCATCACCATGTGGGTGAAGCTTTCCCATTACATCGCCAACAACACGTGCACACTTAACATGGCCTTTTTCTGGTCTAAGTCCCATTTCATTCATCTGGTGCAAAATTCTTCGCTGCACTGGCTTTAAACCATCTCGTGCATCAGGTAAAGCACGTGAGTAAATTACCGAGTAGGCATACTCCAAGAATGATTCTGACATCTCAGAGGCAACATCAATATCAATAATGCGGCCAGGATTTTCACCAGCTTTAGGAGCAACTACTTTGGGTGTTTTGGCCATACTGCGTATCTTGCCAATACCGACGGTGAATTCCCGTTATCGACAAGCCATTTGCACGCTAAATTCTTAAAATATGTATTCTTATCAAGTGAATAGCGGAAAAATAACCGAGCAATTCGGTTTATCTCACCTAACTAACTCAATTTTTTCTGCATTAAAGGTTTCAAATACAACTGATTCTCTGATGATCGGCCAGTCTCAAATGCGAGAGTGCTTGATTTTAATTGATGGCTTAGGTCAAGATGCGATTGATAAATTTGGTGATCAATTTGAAATATTCTCACAGGTAGATAAATTCAAAATATTAGCTGCAAATTTTCCTTCAACTACCGCAACTAGTCTTTCAACACTTGGCACAGGTGTTTTGCCAGGTGTTCATGGAATGCTGGGTTACACCGTAAGGGTGCCAAGAAGTGATAACCGATTATTAAATGCACTTAAGTGGGATGAACGAGTAGATCCTGTTATGTGGCAAAAGGTTCCGACCATGTTTGAACGGGCAAGTGCGGAAGGTGTTGCAGTTACCCATGTGGCAGCAAAGCGATATGAAGGAAGTGGATTTACCCAAGCTGCTCTGCGCGGAGCAAAGTATGTTGGAGCAAATGGAATTGATGAAATGGCAACTGCAGTTGCACAAGCACTAAAACCACAACCTTCATTTGTCTATACATATTTAAATACTTTGGATGCAGCAGGCCATAGTGATGGAGTTGGCTCAGATAAATGGCTAACCGCTTTGCAACAAGTGAGTGAGTTTATTACAAAGGTAAAACAGGTAGTGCCGCAAGGCACCAGGGTTTGGATAACCTCAGATCATGGAATGGTTAATAGCACCGAGCAAATAATCTTGGGTCAAGATAATGATTTATTGAAGAACGTTACCCTGATAGGTGGGGAGCCAAGAGCTCGCCACATTTATATTAAAGCTGGAGCAGAGGCTGAAACGGTTGCGCAATGGCAGGAGTTTTTCAAAGATCGGGCAAGAATATTAAGTAAGCAAGCGGTGATCGAAAGTGGATTGTTTGGGTCAAATGTTTCAGAGGATTCTGTTGAGCGAATGGGAGATCTGATTGCAATTGCTCAGAAGGATTTAATTTTGATTGATCCGACAAGAGTCAGAGAGGAAAGTTCTATGGTGGGCCACCATGGCGGTACTACCGATATTGAAGTTTTAATTCCGCTGTTGCTTGCTTAGTCTTCATCCTTTTTGCCAAACATAATGTCATCCCAGGATGGAATTTTAATTCTTCTAGTAACGCCATCATTTTTAGCTTCCTCATCAATTTCATCTACTGCTACCAATGGTGTTGGCGAATAAGGGGCAACATCTTCCTTAATTGAAACTAACCTTGGTGCCTCTGTTTGGGCAATGTTGCCAAATGTTTGAGTTGCAGCCTTAGGTTTTGCCTCGCCACCAATCCATCTTGCTCCATCATCATGAGCAGATAATGCACGTCGACCTAAATTAAATAGCCACACCGCTTCACCCTTTGCTTCACTTGGTGAGCCATCGCGTAATGGATAGTAAAGAGTTAACTCCCAATTTCCATCTGGCAGTCGGTGGGTATTCCATTCGACTGTGTTCATATCAACACCACGAGGGGCTAATTGATTTGAAACTGCAGTTTCTAAATATGGAGCATGTGGTTCACGTTTAATCTGCGTAGCTAGCGCTTGTGAAATTATAAATGCTCTCTCTTGCAATATTGGGCCTGCATAATTCTCAACTTTTTCAATTGACCAATCGGTGGTTCTTGAAATTGAATCAATTGATTCGCCACCCCTAAGTCTGGCCTGCACCTCTTTAACTGTTGTCGAGATTACTTCATCAACATCTGCAACAGCAGATAATCTTGGTTGATTAATTGCAGAACGTAATGTGTCAGAGATTCGCAGCGAGTACTGGCTTCCATTTTGGTCAACCAACTCAAGCTCTGATCCATCGGCAGACCTGCCGGTAAATCGTAGATCGGTTGGTTCACTCATGAGAGTAGATTGCCACAATTGCTTGATGAGATAAATCTGCCACACACGCTCAGCCCTTAGCTTTTCATGCTTAGATAACCTGGTGAGCGCGGAGTTATTACAGATTGCCCAATCAGTGGCAAAAGCGGCTGGTGAACTTCTAATGAACCGTCCTGAAAGCTTCACCTTTACTGAGAAAAGTTCTGCTGTTGATTTTGCTACCCAAATGGACCAACAAGCTGAAACATTAATAGTTAAACAAATTCTGGCAGCTAGAGGCGATGATGGAATTATTGCCGAGGAGGGATCAGCCAGAGAGAGTAAATCTGGAATTACTTGGGTCATTGATCCACTAGATGGAACAGTTAATTATCTTTATGGGCTTCCTGGTTGGAATGTTTCGATTGCCGCCAAGGATAAAAATGGCGTGATTGCAGGAGTTGTTTATGCGCCAAGCATTAATGGATTTTGGAGTGCTGAAAAATCTAAGGGCGCTCTATATAACGGAGTGAAAATCTCATGCAATAACCCAGTGACGTTAGATAAAGCATTACTTGCTACAGGTTTTGCATATGATTTAAATTTAAGAAAAAGCCAAGGCGAAACTATGGGCAAGCTGTTGCCAAAGATTAGAGATTTAAGAAGAAATGGTGCAGCAGCTGTTGATCTTTGTTATGTTGCAATGGGATCGGTGGATGGATATTTTGAGGCATCACTTAATGAATGGGATTATGCAGCGGGTGGATTAATTGCCACTGAGGCTGGCGCGGTACTCACGGGGCCAGCAGGTGGTCAGCCAAGCCGGCAACTGGTGGTCTGTGCTGGAGCTGCCCTGCATGCTCAACTTTTGCCCCTGATTGATCTCAAATTGATCTAATCCCCCCTTCTGTGGCAAGATACCCTTTCATTCAAAATAATTGATTGACCATAAAATTTAACGATTAGGACAAATCATGAACGTGTTAGATGCTGTTGATGCCGTATCACTTCGTAAGGACATCCCATCTTTTCGTTCTGGCGATGAACTTAAAGTTCATGTGCGAGTTATCGAAGGTACCAAAAGCCGTATTCAGGTTTTCCAAGGTGTAGTAATTGCTCGCTCTGGATCTGGAATCCGTGAGTCATTTACTATTCGCAAAATTTCTTATGGTGTTGGCGTAGAGAGAACTTTCCCTGTTCACACCCCAGTAATTGAAAGAATTGAAATTGTTCGTCATGGATCTGCTCGTAGAGCAAAGCTTTACTACCTACGTAAGTTAACTGGTAAGGCGACAAAAATTAAAGAGCGTCGTGGTGCAGATGGTGAAATCATTGTTGAGCCAGAGTATGTACCGCCTGTAGTTGCAGCGAAAGTTGAAACTCCAGTTGCAGCTCCGGTAGCCGCTGCTGAAGTTGTGGCAGAGGTAGCAACTCCAGAGGTTGTAGCTGAGGTTGCACAAGATGCACCAGAGGCTGCCGCTGAAGCAACCGAAAAAGAGTAAATAATGATTGATGAAGCATTAGAGCACTTAGTAAAAGGAATTG
>CALPKA020000081.1 GCA_943324025.2 Bifidobacterium breve
AATCTCCTACCGAAGATTTAGTTGCGTGCAATCAAGTGGTTGATTTAGCCATTGAAATAACTAATTCACTATTAAAGGTTAAAGCAGAAAAAGTAATGGAAAATGGTAGACCGGTTTACTGGTGGGGCAGCAAATCACCCAAAATAGTTTTACTCTGTCATATAGATACAGTTTGGCCAAAAGGATCTTTTACTCCAACTTGGCAAGTAAATGGTGATGTAGCAACTGGGCCAGGTGTATTTGATATGAAGGCAGGTTTTATTCAGGCTCTTTACTCTTTGGGTGGAATTGAGCATTTGGAAAATCAAGTTGCTCTAGTGGCAACAACAGATGAGGAAACTGGAAGTGCTACCTCAAAAGATTTAATTGCTCGACTTGCAAAAGCAGCAGATGCAGTCTTAGTTTTTGAAGCATCCTTGGATGGAAAAGTTAAAACTGGTCGCAAAGGTACGGCTATGTATCAAATTAAAGTAACTGGCCTTGCTTCTCACGCTGGGCTTGAACCAGAAAAGGGAATTAATGCGACAACTGAGATTGCAAAACTTGTATTACAAATAGCATCGTTGGAAAATCAAAAGTTTGGTACCACCGCTGTACCTACAGTTCTGCATTCAGGCACTACAACAAATACCGTGCCCGCTTTTGCCACATTAGATGTTGATGTTAGGTCTTTTACTAAATCAGAGCTTGAAAGAATTGATAATGCAATTAGAACTTTAAAAAGTGATGTGGCTAAAGTTGAGGTCACTGGTGGAATAAATCGGCCACCACTTGAAGAATCCAGTACCAGTGAGTTACACGCAAAGTTTGAAAAAGTAGCTGCTTCACTTGGCTTTCCTGAAATTGGAAAAGCTAGTGTTGGTGGTGCAAGCGATGGCAATCTTGCTGCAGCTGCTGGTGCCAAGGTTTTAGATGGGTTAGGTGCAGTCGGACATGGCGCTCATGCCCCAACTGAATTTATAAATGTTTCATATCTTGAACCACGAATAAAACTAACTAACGCTTTTATCGTTGAGTTGCTGAAATGAGTGATGGCCCACTAATTGTTCAAAGTGATAAAACACTTCTATTAGATATTGATCATATTCTCTCTGATGAATGCCGTAGATCTATTGCTTCATTTGCTGAGTTAGAAAAATCTCCTGAACATATTCATACCTATCGACTAACACCACTTGGACTTTGGAATGCCAGAGCCTCTGGTCATGACGCTGAAGAAGTAATTGATATTTTAATTAAGTACTCAAGATATGCGGTGCCGCATGCATTGTTGGTCGATATCGCAGAAACAATGTCCAGGTATGGTCGCCTTCGACTTGAAGCCCACCCAGTTCATGGATTAATACTGGTTTCAAATGATGCAGCAGTATTAAAAGAAGTAACTCGAGGAAAAAAAGTTGCCCCGATGCTCGGTAAACAGCTAGATGATGAAACTATTGTTGTTCATCCTGGCCAACGTGGTTTTTTAAAACAAGCATTACTTAAATTAGGTTGGCCGGCTGAAGATTTTGCAGGATATGTTGATGGTGAACATCATGAAATCACACTTCGGCAAGATGGTTGGAAAATTCGTAAGTATCAAGAGTTAGCTGCCGAAGGATTTTGGCATGGTGGATCTGGAGTTGTAGTTCTGCCCTGTGGTGCCGGAAAAACAATTGTTGGCGCTGCTGCTATGGCTCATGCCAAAGCAACTACCTTGATTTTAGTTACCAATACAGTAGCTGCTCGCCAGTGGCGCGATGAATTACTTCGTCGAACTGATTTAAATGAAGATGACATTGGCGAATATAGTGGCGCTAAAAAAGAGATTCGCCCAGTAACTATTGCAACATATCAAGTTATGACTACCCGTAAAAAAGGTGTATATGCACACTTGGATTTATTTGATGCAATTGACTGGGGATTAATAATTTATGATGAAGTGCACCTTTTACCTGCGCCGATTTTCAGGTTTACCGCAGATATTCAATCCCGCCGCAGATTAGGGTTAACTGCAACTTTAGTTAGAGAAGATGGCATGGAAGGTGAAGTTTTCTCACTGATTGGTCCAAAGCGATTTGATGTACCTTGGAAGGAAATTGAAGCGCAAGGATATATTGCACCGGCTGACTGTGTTGAGGTGCGAATAACTTTGACTGATGCAGAGCGCTTGAACTATGCGACCGCAGAACAAGAAGACCGCTATCGGTTTTGTTCAACTTCACAAACTAAAAAAGAAGTAGCAGTTGCATTGGCTAAGCAACATGCAAATGATCAGGTTTTGGTGATTGGGCAATACATTGATCAATTAGACCAGCTCTCAGAAGCGCTGGGAGTTCCAGTTATTAAAGGTGACACACCAATTAAAGAGCGAGAACGACTTTATGCATTATTTCGCACTGGAGAATTGAAATGTTTAGTAGTTTCTAAAGTTGCAAATTTCTCTATTGACTTGCCAGAAGCAACGATTGCAATTCAAGTTTCTGGAACATTTGGTTCCAGACAAGAAGAAGCTCAGCGGCTCGGTCGAATTCTAAGACCAAAGGCGGATGGCAGAGGAGCAAGGTTTTATTCTCTTGTCGCACGAGACACCATTGACCAAGATTTTGCGCAAAATAGACAGAGATTCTTGGCTGAACAGGGTTACGCCTACCGAATCATTGACGCAGATGAGATTTTAAAGAAGTAATTAAGATTTAATCGCTTTAATAAATCTTTCAACATCAATACGCCAATAATCATGAACTTGATCATCAATTAAAATAACTGGAACCTCATCATTGTATTTTTCTTGCAAAGTTTTGTCATCATCAATTAGCTTGATTTCTAGTTCAAAATCTATCTCTGAATTAACTAATTTAATTTTATCTATTGCAATTTCGCATAGATGACAGCCTGAGCGAGAATAAACAGTTACTTTTTTCATCACAATCCAAGATCTTTATTGCAATTAGTAATATTGAAGTTGAGTACTATCTGTTTTTGCTTAAATGTTGCTGATATATAAGATGGCTGCACTACCTAATCATTGCAGACTGTTAGCCTTCATCCTGTGCGCAATCGATCAATTCTAACCTCGGCCCTGCTGGCGGTAGGACTGCTCGTTGCCCCTGCTACAGCTGAATCATCAAGTGCCCTTGAAATAAAAGTTGCTCCAGCTAATTGGGGACATATTTATGCAAGTAATGGATCGGTTTCAATTGAGTCAAAACCTAGAGTTCCAACTGCAAATCTTGAGCCAAAAAGCTCTTTTGTAATTAATTTCAATACAGTTCCTTCTTTTGCAAAACCTGCAGTTCAAACTGCTGTAGACATCTGGTCTGAAAATTTCACTTCGACTGTTCCTGTGAATGTAAATGTTAAATGGGGCAGCGCTGCCAGTTTCGGCATTCTTGCCTCTGCAAGCTCCAAAAGTAATTATGCAAACTTTAATGGTGCTCCCGATAAAACACTTTACTATGCATCAGCAATGGCAAATGCTCTGGCAGGAAAAGATTTAGATCCAGCAAATCCAGAGATTGAAATCTCAATAACTTCAAATGCACCTTGGTACTACGGTGTTGATGGAAAATGTCCTGCGCGAAGTTATGATCTTGTTTCAGTGATTTTGCATGAAATGGGACATGGTCTTGGTTTTATGTCAGGAAGTTACTATGACGAGGTTTCAGGTTTTGGTCGAGTAGATCTACCAACTCCATTTGATGCTTATGCTCAATTACCAGATGGTCGAAGACTTGCTGATATGCCTTCTCCATCAATTGAGACTGGCAAAGCACTAACTTCAAATTTAGTTTGGTCTGGTGAAATTGCCGTTAAATCAAATGCAGGAGTTAAGCCAAAACTTTATACGCCTGCAATTTATGAACCAGGCTCTTCTGTGAGCCATTTAGATGAAGATCTATTCTTCCAATCTGGCGATAATGCTGTGATGTCACCAAACTTGGAATCGGGGGAAGTTTTTCACCTTCCAGGACCATTATTACTCGCCATGTTTGAAGATATGCGACAAAAACCACCGGCTGGTCTTGCTACAGGAACACCACAACCGCCGCAAAATGTTAAAGCGCTGATTGCAGATAAAAGTGCAATTGTTCAATTTGATCCACCTGTAAATTTTCGTTCTGCGCAAGTGACAAGTTATGAGGTTAAGAATATTCGAAGTGGTGAAATTATTACTGCCCAAGAAAGCCCTGTAAATATCACAGGTTTAAAGAATGGCACAAAATACACTTTTTCAGTTGCGGCGACTAACTCACTTGGCACATCGGCTGCAGTTAATTCAAATTTAGTAATACCTCAAGCCGCCTGGAAAGGCACCACCATT
>CALPKA020000082.1 GCA_943324025.2 Bifidobacterium breve
CCAGGTTATTCCAGCGCCTGTTCCAAAATGTATTTTGCCATCATTTACAGACCAAAACACTCTAATAGCAACTGATAAAACCGCTTGATCGCCTTCAACCCAACCGATCACTCCACAGTAAGGTCCTCGTGGAATCTTCTCCAACTTAGCTATGGTTTTTAGTGCAGAGGATTTTGGTGCACCACTAATTGATCCAGCTGGAAGTAGCGCATTAGCTATTTCATCCCAGCCAATCGAAGTGCGCAATCTGCCTGTCACATCAGAGACAAGGTGAAACAATCCTGGATGAGCCTGGGTTGCTAGAAGTCTGGGAACATCAACACTGCCAGACTCGCAGATGCTGCCAAAATCATTTCTCATCAAATCAACAATCATTACATTTTCAGCTCTATCTTTTTCACCAAATTCTTCAGTAGCGGAGGTGCCTTTAATTGGCGTTGACTTAATTAGATCTCCTTGGCGATGCAAGAATAATTCTGGGGATGCAGAGGCAATCTCTAAATCTGGCAGTTTAAAGTAACTGGCATATGGTGCTGGATTTTCTAACTGCAATTTATTTGCCAGACCCTGTAATCCTTGATCACAATCTGCAGATAAAATTCGACATAAATTGACCTGATAGATATCACCAGCTGCTATCTGCTCCTTGATTAGAGCTACATTTGATTGATACTCCGTAGCACTTTGTGAAGATTGCCAAGCAGTTTCAATACTTTGCCACGGCAGTTCTGGAAGTGGCATATCTTGAACTTCTTTAAATCTGGCACAAATCCATTTTCCTTCAAAGGTATTTACAACTGCCCAGAAACCAGCTTTATTTAGGCTGGCTGGGTCATCTGAAATCTCCACACAATTGGTCGCATACCGGCCTGCCATCCAAAAGCTCACCTTGGATAAATCCATGTTTGAACGCTACCTCCTGCGAATAGAAAGGTGTGAAAAAATACAATTGTGCCAAGGGTGGCAGTATGCGATAGATTTCGCCCACGCACTTACGCGGACGTAGCGCAGTTGGTAGCGCGGAACCTTGCCAAGGTTCAGGTCGCCGGTTCGAACCCGGTCGTCCGCTCTCTTAAGCAATTTTTATCTGGGAAAAGCAAGGTCGGATGGCCGAGAGGCGAGGCTCGGGACTGCAAATCCCGCTACACGGGTTCAAATCCCGTTCCGACCTCCAAATTATGCAGCAGGTGGTCTAGCTAATATGCCAGTGCAATTCTTGAATCTGCTTGCACCTGCACTGTATGGAATCAGAACAGCATCACCACGTTGCAACGAAATCTCATCGCTATTTTCAAATTGAATTACACCATCACTAGATAAGTTCAAGTAAATTCCAAAGCCTGCTTCAAACTCATTTTGATAACCTGCGATGAAATCAGCTCTAAAAAATGGATCTGCAATCTGGTTAAATATTTTCTTACTTGTCTTTCCCTTTATCTCAAATTTAGTCAGGATCTCAGACTCTTCATTAATAGAAAGTGGTGTGAGTCGAAGTGCATCCAGTGCGGTATCAAAACCAAGATCTAAATGGCCATCTTTATCCCCATCTACTGCAAAACCATCCCACTCCAATAAAATTGAAAGATCAGTTGGCTCTTGAAGCTCTAAAACAAATATCCCAGCCTCAATTGCATGAACCACACCTGCTGGAACAAATACCGCATCTCCCGCCTTCACCTCTTTGAAAACCAAAGCATCTAGTAATCCTTGAGAATCATGGCTTGCAACTAATTCAGAAATTTCAAACTTCTTCATATCCTTCTTGAAACCAATTCCAACTTTGGCGCCAACGGGTGCTTCCAAAATAATCCAAGCCTCGGTTTTCCCATGATTTAAATGCAACTTTTCCTTGGCGAATTTTTGGTCAGGATGATAATGAACTGGCAATCTTTGATCCGGATCTAAGAGTTTTACCAATATTTCAGTAGAGCTGCCATATTTTTTAAGATGTTTTTCACCAAGCCAACTTACGGGATCTTGATCTATTAAATCCTTTAGAAGTTGCCCACCTTCAACCTTAGATAGACCATTTAAACTCTGACCAAACCGAGTAGTGGTTGAACCAATCCACTCCTCAGGTCGCATAGGACCGCCTGGCCCCTTACGCAACTGACCAATTCGATCGCCTCCCTTATAGAAATGATCAAATTGGTTTGAGGGCAATTTGGAGGGCTTAGCGATTGGATTGCTCATCTTGTTAGTTTAAGGGTTAAAGTATTTCCATGCTAGAAAAATCTGATCGCCCATGGGGTCGGTATGAGGTTCTGCAAGAAGCAGCCACTCATAAGGTGAAGTCCATTCATGTATCACCTGGCAAACGTCTTTCATATCAACGCCATCAAAAACGAAGCGAGCATTGGTATGTAGTAGATGGCAGTGGTGAGGTGACATTGGATGGCAAAGTTCAACTAGTTTCTGCTGGATCAATTATTCAAGTTCCTCAAGGTGCCTTACATCGAATCAGCAACACAGGTACCAATGAACTTGTCTTTATTGAGGTCCAAACCGGCACATACTTTGGTGAAGATGATATTGAACGTGTTGAGGATGATTTCGGGCGCTAGTAGACTTTAAACAACGGACGATTAGCGCAGCGGTAGCGTACTTCCTTGACATGGAAGGGGTCACTGGTTCGATCCCAGTATCGTCCACTTTAATTATTCTAAATCAAAATAGACCGTGACGATCTTTGTATCAGGCAGCACCTCAATACCAATTGAGTTCCAAAACTTTAAATGACTTTGCCGAAAGTCATCCCCAGACAAATCTCCCTCAGCTTCAGCTAAGGCGAATTCGGTCGGAACATCTTTGAAATCTAAAACCTCAACCCTAGTGACCTTAACAATTCCAATTGGCTTTTGCTGGTTATCTAATATCGCAAGCTTCTCCCCGACAAATTCGATCTCTTCGCCCTCATCTAAATAATCCTCTTTTAACAAACCCGCCGTTGCACGCTTATTTCCATTGATAATTAAATTATTTAGTCGATCCCGCATTTGCCCCGGCGTACCAAACTCAATTGAGCGAAGTCCATTTACTCTAAGAAATGCCATTACTACCCCTCCTACTCATGGGTCCACTTTAATACCACTACAATCATGCCCTTACGCGAAAGGGTGAATATGAATCAGCAGATGATTGATCAAGTAAAAAATGGAAATGGCTTTATTGCCGCCTTGGACCAAAGCGGAGGAAGCACTCCTAAAGCTTTGAAGCTATATGGCATCGAGGAAAATGAGTACTCAGGTGAGGCAGCCATGTTTGATTTGATTCACCAAATGCGTTCAAGATTAATCAAATCCAAAGTCTTCACTAGCGATCGCATCGTTGGTGCAATTCTTTTTGAAATGACCATGGAGCGAGAAATCGATGGCATGGGAACTGCAGAGTACTTGTGGAGTAAAAAGAATATTGTGCCATTCCTTAAGGTTGACAATGGACTTGCGGAAGAAAAAAATGATGTGCAGTTAATGAAGCCAATCCCAGAGTTATCTGCGCGAATTGCAGCTGCTAATAAGCATGGCGTTTTTGGAACCAAAATGAGATCTGTAATTAACCTCGCTAATGCCGCTGGAATCGAAGAGGTTGTGGCGCAGCAATTTGAACTTGGAAAAGAGATCATTGCAGGTGGACTTGTGCCAATTATTGAGCCTGAGGTAAATATCAAGAGCGCTGAAAAAGCCAAGGCTGAAGAACTTCTTAAAGTAAGTTTGTTAAACCACTTGAATAAGTTAAGTGATACACAAACTGTAATGTTAAAGCTTTCAATACCAACGCAAGCTGATCTTTATCAAGAGCTAGTTGCCCATCCAAGAGTACTCAAAGTAGTTGCACTATCTGGTGGTTACTCAAGAGATGAAGCAAATAGCTTGCTTGCAAAGAATAAGGGCATCATTGCCTCATTCTCACGTGCATTAACTGAAGGCTTATCCGCAAAACAAAGTGATGATCAATTTGATGCGTTACTAGATTCCACTATTCAATCTATCTATAACGCTTCGGTTAAAAAGAGCTAGGTAAATCACATGGGTTTTGATCCTGCGAGTAAAGATGGCGTTTGGGTTTCAGATTTCATCGCATCTCGTAGGACTACCCGAGATTTTCTGCCCACCCCCGTTCCACAAGCTCTAATTGATCAGATATTAAAAGATTCACTAACCGCTCCAAGTTGGTCAAACACCAGGCCTTTTAAAGTTGCACTTGCAACTGGTGATAAACGAGATCGAATCAGCAATGAGTTTTTATCTCGCTGGCAAACACTTTCAGCCGG
>CALPKA020000083.1 GCA_943324025.2 Bifidobacterium breve
TGGATGAAATTTTGGAGCAACTACCAATTCGCTATGCCGGTTATTCACCATGCTTTAGAAGAGAGGCTGGTAGTTACGGCAAAGATACCCGCGGAATTATTAGAGTGCACCAATTTGAAAAGGTTGAGATGTTCACTTTCTGCAAACCAGAGGATGCTCAAGCCGAACATGAAAAATTATTAAAATGGGAAAAAGATTTCTTTGATTCACTTGAGATTCCTTATCAAGTAATTGATGTGGCAAGTGGTGATCTTGGTGCAAGTGCGGTTAGAAAATTTGATATTGAAGCATGGATTCCAACACAACAGGCATATCGTGAAGTAACAAGCACCTCAAACTGCACACAATTTCAAGCTCGTCGATTAAACATTCGGTATAAAGATGAGAAAGCAACTAAGCCAGTTGCAACATTAAATGGCACATTAGTTGCAGTTCCCCGCACAATCGTTGCTATTTTAGAAAACTACCAACAAAAAGATGGCAGCGTTAAGGTGCCAAAGGCATTAATCCCATTTATTGGGATGGATACCTTGGTTTGCGCGTGAGTGTTTTAAAACCTGTTACTGGTAAGCGTCCTAAATTAATCGCAACTGATCTAGATGGCACAATCGTTGCTCACTACGGATTTATCTCTGATCGAACAAAAATAGCTTTTGCTGCAGCACATGCTGCTGGTATTCAAATTTACTTCATCACTGGCCGTCCAATTAGATGGATGAAAGAGATCAAAGAAAACTTTAATTTTGGTTTAGGAGTTTGTGGAAACGGTGCTTTGCTCTATGACTTTATTAATGAAAAAGTATTAGAAGAGTGGTCCTTTTCAGTAGAAGCACAACTTGAAACTGTTAAAAGGCTTCGCCAAGTTATTCCACCAGTTTCATTTGCAACTGAAATTGGTGAAGATTTTTTAAGAGAAAAGAAATATGTGCCAAGGTGGGATATTGGCGAAGATAATGTTGGCGTAGATTTAATTGAAGAGGTAATCACCGCACCTGCCTTGAAAATGTTGGCAAGATGTAGTGATGGTGAGTTTTCATCAGATGAGATGTTGGCACTTGCTAGTAAAGCTCTAGAGGGAATTGCCACCGTTACTCATTCAAACTCAACAGATTCATTATTGGAAATTTCTGCAGTGGGTGTAAGCAAAGGTGCAACACTTTCAAGAGTTGCCGGCCGATTAGGTTTAACCGCAGATGATTGTGTGACATTTGGTGATAATCCAAATGATTTTTCAATGCTCTCTTGGGCTTCAAGATCCTGGGCGATGGCAGATGGCCACCCAGATTTAATGAAGTATGCAAAGTTTCAAACCGATCCACACCAAGAAGATGGTGTGGCAAAGGTGATTGAGCAGTTACTACAACTTCCCGAATAATCAAGCCGTAAATTTTGGCGCCACCGCGATTGCGGGTAAGTTTGTCCACGGAGGGCTCGCATAGCGGCCGAGTGCACCGGTCTTGAAAACCGGCAAGGGAAACCTTCGTGGGTTCAAATCCCACGCCCTCCGCCAGATTTATTTAGTTTGTGGTTGATTTCATATCCACTCAGCGCACTCTCACCTAGCGCATACCAATTACTGCGAGCAAACTTAGCCCATGGCATTAATTGATTCTGGAAAAGAAAAGACAGGTGTTTTTTCTACCACCCGTGCCAGCATTAAAGAGCGCACCCTTAGAACTGATCGTTGGTGGTTACAACCAGCAATCACAGTCGCAGTTTTAGTTTCATTTATTATTTATGCAACCATCAGAGCTTTTGAAAATAAACATTACTTTGCAGAGCCATTAATCTCACCATTTTATTCACCATGTTTATCAACTGCATGTGTTGAAGGTGCCTCTCACCTTGGTACGCCAATTGGCAACATAACTATTGCTGGTTTGTTAATTTCACCGGCATTATTTATTTTGATCTTTCCATTAGGTTTTAGACTTACCTGTTATTACTACCGCAAGGCGTATTACCGTTCTTTCTGGATGTCACCACCTGCATGTGCAGTTGCAGAGCCACATAAGAAGTACACAGGTGAAACTAGAGCACCACTGATATTGCAAAATGGTCATAGATGGTTTTTCTACGCCGGATTAGTTTTCAATGTATTGCTTACCTATGACGCAGTGATCGCATTTAAAAATGAAGAAGGACAATGGGGCCACATGAGCGTTGGCACATTGGTGCTCCTACTGAACGCAACATTGCTTTGGCTTTACTCTGCCTCATGTCACACATGCCGTCACACAATCGGTGGCCGCTTGAAAAACTTCTCAAAGCATCCCGTTAGATATAAAGCTTGGACAGTTGTTTCAAGATTAAATCATTTCCATCCTAATTTTGCTTGGGTATCACTCTTTGGTGTTGCCTTTGCAGATTTCTATGTCCGCCAGGTCGCAAGTGGGGCCATTACCAATTTCTACTTCTTCTAAAGGGTAATCAAAGATGAGCGAGAAAATTCAAATGCAGCGTCACAACTTTGATGTTGTCGTCATTGGCGCAGGTGGTGCTGGATTAAGAGCTGCAGTTGAGGCCCGCAGCGCAGGACTTAGAGTTGCAATTATTTGTAAATCATTATTTGGTAAAGCCCACACCGTTATGGCAGAGGGTGGCGTTGCTGCATCAATGGGAAATGTCAACGATAAAGATGGTTGGCAGGTTCACTTTAGAGACACAATGCGCGGTGGAAAGTTTTTAAATCATTACCGAATGGCTGAATTACATGCCAAGGAATCACCAGATCGTGTTTGGGAGTTAGAGCTTTGGGGCGCATTGTTTGATAGAACCAAAGAAGGAAAAATTTCACAACGTAACTTTGGTGGCCATGAGTATCCACGCCTTGCACATGTGGGCGATCGAACTGGTCTTGAGCTAATTCGTACTATGCAACAAAAAATCGTTTCCATGCAACAACAGGATAAAAAAGATCATGGTGATGCTGAAAGTTATTTGAAGGTTTTTGCTGAGGTAACGGTTACTGAAGTTATTAAAGAAAATGGCAAGGTTGCTGGAGTTTACGGTTACCGCCGCGAAGATGGCGTAGAGGTTTTATTTGAAGCACCAGCAGTTGTATTAGCAACTGGTGGAGTTGGCAAAACATTTAAAATCACTTCAAACTCATGGGAAGGCACCGGCGATGGACATGCGCTGGCATTAAAGGCTGGCGGAAATCTTGTTGATATGGAGTTTTTACAATTCCATCCAACTGGAATGGTTTGGCCACCATCTGTTAGAGGAATTTTAGTAACAGAATCTGTCCGTGGTGAGGGTGGAGTTTTAACCAATACCAATGGCGAAAGATTTATGTTCAAGTACATTCCAGATGTATTTAAAGATAAGTATGCAGATAATGAAGAAGAAGCAGATCGTTGGTATGTTGACCAAGATAACAATCGCCGCCCACCTGAACTATTGCCTCGCGATGAGGTAGCACGTGCGATTAATGCTGAGGTTAAAGCAGGTCGTGGCTCACCTCATGGTGGTGTTTATCTAGATGTATCAAAGCGATTAACCGCTGAGGTAATTAAAAAGCGCTTGCCTTCTATGTGGCATCAATTTTATGAATTAGCTGGTGTTGATATTACAAAGGAAGCAATGGAGGTTGGTCCAACCTGTCACTATGTAATGGGTGGTGTTGAGGTAGATCCAGATTCAGCTGCTGCAGTTGGCGTTCCCGGATTATTTGCAGCTGGTGAGGTTGCAGGTGGCATGCATGGTTCAAATAGATTAGGCGGCAACTCACTCTCTGATTTATTAGTTTTTGGAAGAAGAGCAGGTGTTGGCGCAGCAGAGTATGTAAAGCAATCAACTGCGGTAAAGGTTTCAGAAAGTTCAATAAAGGCTGCTGCTGAGCGAATTGCAGCACCATTTAAGCGAACCGGTGGCGAGAATCCATACACATTGCACCAAGAGCTTCAAGAAATTACTCACAACTTAGTTGGAATTATTAGAACTAAATCTGAATTACAAGATGCAATCAATAAGATTGCCGATATTAGAAAACGTATTGAAAATGTATCTGTTGCTGGCGACCGGTTATTTAACCCAGGATTTCATCTTTCTTTTGACCTAGATAATATGTTGTTGGTTGCAGAGAGCACTGCAAAATCTGCAATTGTCAGAGAGGAATCTCGCGGCGGACACACAAGGGATGATTTCCCAGCAATGGATCCAAAGTGGCGATCTCAAAA
>CALPKA020000084.1 GCA_943324025.2 Bifidobacterium breve
CTTCTCTGGCCGGTTAAGGATTAGGTGTGCAGTATTGCCATGTATTTCAAGATCAACTGATCCACTTAGTTGAGTCATTTTTATTGCTCCTTTGTTTTAGATACTGCACCGGCATTAATTAACTCATCGATTTTTCCATCAGAAAATCCAAGCAATCCCTGCAAAATCTCTTGGGTGTGCTCACCTAAGGCAGGTGCTCCTCTTCGAATTGTTGGTGGAGTTTGATTCATTCGAATTGGCGGTCTTACTGTTTTAGCACTTGTACCTCTAAATTGCGGCTGCTCAACAATGTAATTAGTTTCTTTAATATGTTTATCATTTACTAGATCTTTGTAGTTATAGACCGGTCCACACCAAGCTCCTGCTTCATCACAGATCTTGATCCACTCCTCTGTAGTTTTATCTAGGAAGCGGTTTCTAATCTTCTTATAAACCTCATTGCGATGCTTATGACCATCGTTGTAATGAGACAAGGTCTTTAGCCAATCATCATTTAAAATTTCACCCAGGATTGGTAGCGGCACCATAGCAAGTGTTAGCCATGCATCCTTTGTTTTGTAAACACCATAAGGTGCCGGAATTGATCCATGCGCTGATCTCTCCTCCATGCGGCGAGGCATAGGACCAGCATTTAAAAATGTAACTAACTCTTGTAATTGACAATCCATAACCACAGACAACATATCAACCTCAACATGTTGACCAACTCCAGTTTGATGACGAGATTCAACCGCGGCAAGAATTCCAATTACAGCTTGATAACCGGTCATAACATCCGCGCCCCAAAGTGCACTTGGTGTTGGGTCATCACCGGAGGCACCAACACTAAACATTGATCCGCTATAACCCTGCACAACTAAATCCTGACCTGGACGATCTCGATATGGACCAAATGAGCCATAACCTGAGATAGAGCAATAAATAATTCTTGGATTTATCTTTTTTAAATCCTCATAACCAATTCCAAGACGATCGGCTGTTCCATATCTAAAGTTCTGCAGGAAGACATCTGATTTTTTAACCAACTCATAAATAACCTCTTTGCCACCTGCACTCTTTAAATCAATTGCAAGTGATCTTTTATTTCGATTAACCGCTAAGAAAGTTGTCATCTCGCCATTACTCATCTGATCTTCAAAACCACGAGTACGGTTGAACTCACCATTTGTTGGTGGCTCAACCTTTATGACATCAGCACCTAAATCACCCAATCTGGTGCCGGCAATTGGGCCAGCTAACATTTGGGTTGCATCAATAACCCTTAAACTTGAAAGGGCTCCTTTTGAATCATCTGCTTTTTTTGAAGTATCCATAGATAGATACTTTCGTATGAAGAATGACCAGTCAAGCCCCTAAAACCAACAATTTCTTAACCAAGTGAGCGTTTTTTAGGCAAAACGTGCGTGGAGTCCACCATCAACGATCCAGTCAGCTCCATTTACGAAGGATGCATCATCAGAGAGCAGGAATGAGACCACCTTTGCAATCTCAGATGGCTGAGCCATTCTGCCCATTACCTGAACAGCTAAAGATTCAGCTCGCTTTTCTGGAAGTTGAGTAAACCACTTCTCCAAAATATCAGTCAGTGTGTAACCAGGAGAAACAGCATTTGTTCTAATGTTATGAATTCCCTCATCCAGTGCAAGATTGTGTGTTAATCCAATAACACCTGCTTTAGCTGCTGCATAGGGAAAGTATTTTGGATAACTCATTCGGGCATGGATAGATGCAATATTAACTATTGAACCTTTTTTAGCTTTACGCATTGCCGGTAGAACCAACTTCGCAGTGTGCCAAACGCTCTTCAAATCCACATTCATAAATCTATTCCACTCAGCATCTGTCATCTCAACCGGATCAGCATTTGAATTAACGCCAGCATTATTTACTGCGCCATTAATATCGCCAAACTTTGCCACGATTGCTTTGTGAGCTCTCTCTAATGATTCAAATTGACCAACATCAGCCTCGTGAAACATCGCTTGGAAACCTTTTGAATTTAACTCTGCCTCATAAGCCTTGCCACCTTCAACATTGATATCACAGAAGGAGACCTTCGCACCCTCTTGCGCCGCATCCAAAACAATGGCAGCACCAATACCTGCTGCTCCACCAGTTACAAATATATGTTGACCTTTTAGTTTCATTTTTTTGATCTCCTTTGTTTTACCAGTCGGCGACTGAGCCGTCTGAGTGGAACCATTGCACTGGCGCCCCGCCAGCAAATGGATGTTTTAGCGCCTCTTTCTCATCTATCTCCACACCGATACCAGGTTTTTCAGGTGGATAGATATATCCATCCTTAATATCTGGCACACCATGGAAAACCTCATTTCGCCAACTTACATCTGATCTCATTACCTCTTGAATTAAGAAGTTTGGTGTTGTTAACCCTAGGTGCACATTAACCATTGTTGCAATAGGTCCTAGTGGATTATGTGGGGCCATCGAGACGCCATAGCTTTCGCAAAGTGCTGAAATTCTTCTGATTTCAGTAATACCTCCAGCATGACAAACATCAGGTTGGGCCACATCAATTAATCCTGCTTGTAAATATGGCAAAAACTCTGTGCGATGTAGCCAGCGCTCACCGGAGGCAATTGGCACATTAATTCCAGCCCTTGCCACCTTTAGAGATTCAATCTGATCAGGTGGAACAACCTCTTCTAAGAACAATGGCTTAAATGGTTCTAAAACCTTTGCATATTTAATTGCCATAGCAGCGCTGGTGCGACCATGAAAATCAATCATGATATCTATATCTGGGCCAGCAGCCTTTCGAGCCGACTCCATCAAATCATGCGCATGCTTTAATTTTTCCTCTTCACCAAGTGGGGCACTTTGTGGCACAGCCAAGATTTTTACTGCAGTAAATCCATCTTTTACACTTTGTTTCATTTTGTCCGAGAAAGATGAAACAGTGTCAGAGTTATAAACCGCATCAGAGCTTCCACCACCTAGGTGGTCATACATTCTGATTCGATCTCGAGCCAGGCCACCTAGTAATCGCCAAAGTGGCACATTTAAATCCTTGGCAGAGATATCCCAAAGTGCTTGATCAATTCCGCTAAGTGCTGACATCATCGTCACGCCACCTTTAAAGAATGGATGGCGATACATAATCTGCCAATTTCTTTCAATATCTCGTGGATCTCGGCCAATTAATGTTGGTGCTAAATCCTCAACTGCGCCAACTACTGCCCGTGCTTGATACTCAACAGTTGCCTCACCAATACCAATTAAGCCAGGTACATCGGTATAAACCTGCACCACAACCCAGTTGCGCATCTTGGCATTTACAACCATAGTTGTAATTTTGGTAATTTTCATTTCACTCCTTAGATGCTTAGTGCAGATAGGTTATCTGCTAAATCAATTAATACCTTGGCTTGATCTTTAACCTTTTGAGATACTTCAACTGTTGGTGCCCGGCAGTAATCACTTTCAATTATTCCCCGAGCAGCTAATACATATTTCTCAGCCGCAACCAACTCCTCAACAGTTGCAATCCACTCAGTAATTGTTGGTAAAAACTTACCTAATCTAGATTCAAACTCGACTAGATCATTACTTAGTAATGCCTGCTCTGCCCAAAGGTATAGATCGGTCAGGCTGCATCCTGGTTGAATTCCCTTAGCCCCTGCTTGTGCACCAGATTTCCAGTGAATACCACCCCAGCCAATTAAAGTTTCAACCTTATTGCTACTTAATTCAGTAACGCGCTTAATTGATTCATCTGGTGGGTTTGCCTCGCACTTGATCATCTTCAAATTACTAAATTTGTTACTCATCCCCACAAGATCACCTACATCATTGACTCCCCCGCCTTGTGGCAGGTGCTGCACAATCACTGGCAATTGAACGCTAGAAAGTATTGAGGAGATGTGATGGTTAATCTGGGTAGTTGTTGGGTTGAAAAAAGTAGGTGGCAATATGTTTATGAAATCAACACCCATTTTTTCATAATCCTTAGCCCGCTTAACCGCAAGCTCTGCTGAATGATCTGCCACACTGGCAATTACCTTCATGCCGGAGTCTGATCTTTGGGTTAATAAAATCTCTAATAATTTATAACGTTCGTCATCGGATAATTTGATATTTTCACTTGCCACACCAAAAAATAAA
>CALPKA020000085.1 GCA_943324025.2 Bifidobacterium breve
GGTAACCTTAATACATGAGCACACCATCAATTGGTCTAATCACCCAAGAGTGGGGCCAGATTGTTTATGCCGAACAGGCTCGAAAATTAGGCGTTAGCATTAAATGCAGTAGCCAGCCCATGTCTGCAACAGATTTAGTTAAATTTGCAGAAGGTCAATCATTTTTGTTTGTTGATCCAAGGATAGTAAAACTTCCCACAATCAAGAGTGCAGAGAAATTAGGCATAATAATTTATCCAACATCTAAAACCCTTGAGCAACTTGAAAAGATTGAGACTTTCCCAATTAGTGGAGATTACCTATCGATATTTGTAGCTAGATCTGCCCATGCACAACTTTCTTCTTGGCCAATAACACTAATATCAAATCAACTGTCAATCACTCCTCTTCCTGGGATAACAGATGAAATCTCTGCACAAATTCAGCAGTCAGTTATGAATTTAGCAGCAGAGCTCAACTTAATTGGAGGGTTAGAGCTCCTAGTTGATGCGGCGAACTATAAGAAATTAATTGGGTTTAACTGGGTAACACCAGATGCAAAATATTGGAGCCAATTTGGCTCAGTAACAAGTTTTTATGAACAAAGTCTAAGAGCGGTTTTAGATTTACCTCTTGGGAGCACAAAAATTGCTGAAAGATTTGTAGTAACCGGCAACTTAGAAACTGATAAAGATAGTGATGACTATCGCCCATATTTGCATCTGATGGCTAGAAATCCAAGCTTAAAGTTTGACCAATCAATAAAGCAGGTGGGCATTGCAGGTGATGATTTGGAGCATTTGTTGACTGAAATTATTCACACTCAAGATTATTACAGTGGAAAGATAGAGGAGTAATTAAACTCTTTTTGCGTACTCAATTGCAGGGCAACGATTCATAACTGCTATTAATCCAGCATCGGATGCTCGCTTAACTGCGTTTTCATCTATCACATCAAGTTGTAGCCAAACACCTTTAGCACCCACTGTGATTGCTTGATCTACTACCTCACCTGCAACTTGTGAGTTTACAAAAATATCTACAACATCAATCGATACTGGTACTTCAGCTAACGTTGCATAACCTTTTTGGCCATGAACAGTTTCAGCTTTAGGGTGAACGGGAATGACAGTGTGGCCTTTATCAATAAGTTTTTTGGCAACTGAATAAGCCGCTCTATCTGGGTTATCACTTAAGCCAACAACAGCCCAGGTTTTTAAAGCCAGCAGTTGATCAATTGCATTATTCATGGCTTGATCGACCAAGTGCTCTAAATTTCCATCCAGCCTTAACCCATAAATCTCGATCTAGTGCGTTTCGACCATCAATAATTATTGCCGTCTTTACCAATGCCTTTACCTGTGTTGGATTAATTTCTCGATAAATTTTCCATTCAGTCAGGTGTAATACAAGTTCGGCATCCTGCAAGGTTTGGTTTATCTCTTCAGAAAACTTCAAACCAGGGAAGCGTTTTTGTGCATTAGCAATTGCTTTAGGATCGTGAATAGTTACATCTGCGCCAGCTGCCTGAATTTGTGCGCAAATATCCAATGCAGGGGAGTCACGAACATCATCACTATCTGGTTTAAATGCTGCGCCCAAGACCGCAATCTTTTTTCCAACTAAATCATTTGATAAATCTTTGCGAACCAATTCAATAATTCTTTGGCGAGCACGCAGGTTAATGGCATCTACCTCTTTGAGAAATTCAACGGCTTGCTTAGCGCCTAATTCTTCAGCTCGTGCCATGAATGCTCTAATATCTTTTGGTAAGCAACCTCCACCAAATCCAATTCCTGCTTGTAAGAATCGATTACCAATTCTTGGGTCATACCCAATGGCTTTTGCAAGTACCGTTACATCGCCGCCAGCCGCCTCACACACTTCAGCCATTGCGTTAATAAAAGATATTTTGGTGGCTAAAAACGAATTCGCTGCCACCTTTACTAGCTCTGCAGTTGGCAGATCAGCTCTTACCCATGGCGTATTTTCTTTTAAGTTAGTTGCATAAACTTCTTTTAAAATGTTCTCAGCTTTGTCACTTACTACTCCAACGACTAGCCGGTTTGGTTTAAGAGTATCTTCAACCGCAAAACCTTCTCTTAGAAATTCTGGATTCCATGCAAGATCAGCACCTGGATTAATCTCTTGTAATCTTTGTCGCAATCTAGATGCAGTTCCTACTGGAACGGTTGATTTGCCGACTACTAACCCACCAGGTTTTACAAACTTTGCTATCGCCTCAAGGGCAGAATTCACATAGGTTAGATCTGCCGCATTTCCATTTGAAACTTGAGGAGTTCCTACACAAATAAAATGCACATCAGCAGAAGCCAAATCTTCTATCTGAGTTGTAAATTTAAGTCTGCCAGAGTCAATCTGAGCAGTTAACAACTCTTCTAAATCTGGCTCATAAAATGGAACTTTACCTTTGCTCAAAGTTTGAATTTTGTTTGCATCTGTATCAAAGCCAATAACTTCAAATCCAAGGCTGGCCATACATGCTGCGTGCGTAGCACCTAGATATCCAGTACCAATTACTGAAAGCTTCAACGTCATGACAAGAGCCTATCTAAGAGTTAGATAATTATCGGCAGATATTATCTTCGGCCGTTCGGGTTTTAAACTTATCCACGATTTCAACTTCAGCACTTTTTGTTGATGATGGTGAAGGTGATGGGGTTACCTCATCAATTACAGCCCTGTCCTCACGCAAACGATCCCATAATTCAGGGGCAAGAACTGAATCCCAAAGAACTGATGCAGTCACGCCATTTGCATAATAATTTAAATTCGATAGCGGCACAGTCAACGTTCTTACATTTGAAGTTGCTAGTGACTTCATTTGCTTGGCAAGTGTAATTAAATCTGAGTTTTTAAGCCCCTCATCGGTTGTTACTGCCGCAAGGGATGAGTTTATGAAATTAGTCATTGTGATTGGATTTAAAAGAACTCCAGCACTTGTTGCTTTTTTTATCACCGAAGACATAAATGCTTGCTGTCTTTGCATTCTGCCAAGATCTCCTAATCCATCAAACTCTCTTGTCCGCACATATTTCAAAGCTTCAATTCCATTTAATGTGTGCACTCCTGCGGCAAGGACTAAATGGCTCTTTGGGTCATCAATGTCTTTCTTAGTACAAACTTCAATTCCACCTAATGCATCTACCACTCTTGCAAACCCAGCAAAATTTACCTCTACATAGTGATCAATTTTTAATTGTGTCATTTGCTCAAGAGTTTGAATTAGTAAAGGAGCGCCACCCCAATTAAAAGCTGAGTTAATTTTTGAATGAGCAGCCGGAACCATTTTGCCTGATTTGTTTAGATGTTCAGGAATTAGTGCATATGTATCACGAGGGATTGAAACTAGAACAGCCTTATCTCGAGCCTTTGAAATATGAACAAGCAACATAGTGTCAGATCGTTTTCCAGCAGCTGTTGCAACCGATCCAACACGAAGTGCTTTTAACTCGGCCTTAGATAATCCCTCTCGGGTATCTGATCCAACAAGTAAATAGTTAACTGCTGAAGACTTCTTGTCAGGTCGATTATCTATTCCAGCGAATGCATCTATTTTGTTGATAGATGCGGTAACTGTCCCAAAAGCTAAGGCGCTTATTGCAGATATTGCTAGAGTTGCCAGCGAAATACCGGTAAAGATCCGGATGCTTCGAGCAGATTTCATCTTCTTATCCTAGATTATGGGCAGGGAATAGTTGGGTACAAATAAAGAATGGAGGGGGCATGAATGATTTATCTGCACCTTCAGTCTCAGTAATTTTGCCGATTTTAAACGAAGAGTCTGATTTAGAAAATTGCATCACAGCCATTCTTCAGCAAGATTATGATGGTGAATTAGAAGTAATTTTGGCTCTAGGACCATCTAAAGATTCAACTGATTTGATTGCACAGAAAATCGCTGCAAAAGACAAAAGAGTTAAATTAGTTAAAAATCCAACTGGTTTGACTGCTGCAGGATTGAACTTGGCAATAAAGACGAGCTCCTTTGAGATTATTTGCCGGATTGATGGCCATGCTGAGATATCCAAAACATATATCAAGAGTGCAGTATCAATTATGAAAGAAACAGGCGCGGTAAATGTTGGTGGAATTATGTTTGCA
>CALPKA020000086.1 GCA_943324025.2 Bifidobacterium breve
CTTCACTAACTCGATCAACCCCTGGCTTAGTAGATTCACCACCAACATCAATAATGTCGGCACCTTCTGCAATCAATCTTCGCCCTTGCTTTATTGCATCTTCTTTAGAGAGATATTTACCACCATCAGCAAATGAGTCTGGTGTTATGTTTAAGATCCCCATTACCAAGGTGCGAGACATAATTACTACCTGCTTTGATTAATAAGTGAGATTGCTTCAGCTCTAGTTGCAGGATTTAACAGCTGACCACGAACAGCACTTGTTGTAGTTCGAGCTTGTGATTTTCTAACTCCGCGCATTGACATACATAAATGTTCGCAATCAATAATTACTATAACTCCACCTGGCTGCAGGATTTCAACTAAGGCATCAGCAATTTGAGATGTTAACCGCTCTTGCACCTGTGGGCGCCTGGCATATAAATCAACAACCCGAGCTAATTTTGAAATACCAGTTATTCGACCACTTTCACCTGGAATGTAACCAATATGCGCCACACCATGAAATGGAGTTAAGTGATGTTCGCAGTGAGAGAAAACTTCAATCTCTCTAACAATTACCAATTCTTTATGGCCAATATCAAATGTTGTAGTCAATACTTCCTCAGGTTTTTGCCAAAGACCAGCAAAATTTTCAGCTAATGCTTTTGCAACTCGCTTTGGAGTGTCCTTTAAACCTTCGCGTTCTGGGTCTTCGCCTAAGGCATGTAATAACTCGGTTACCGCTTTTTCCGCCCTTGCATGATCAAACTCCTTCTTAGCACCACCATCATGTGGTCCCATGGATACGGAGTTGATCTCACTCATTTACATCCTTAGTTAAATCCTTTTCACTCTTCTTAGCCGCAGTTTTCTTAACTGGTTTATCCTCTTCAATAACCTTAATCTTTGCAGGCTTTAGCGCAACTGGTGGTTGGTTTGAAGGTGTGCGATTTTGAGAACCAGTCCATGGCGCTCTTGGTTTAACCTTCTTAACCTTTTTAAATACAGTGGCAATCTCTTCCTTATTTAAAGTTTCATTTTCTAGTAATTCTTCAACTAAACGATCAAGAGTTTCACGATTTGCTACCAAAATATCAAAGGCCTCTTGGTGGGCATTCTCAATCATCTCTCTAATCTCACCATCAACAATTGCTGCAATATTTTCTGAGTAATCACGTTGATGACCATAATCTCGACCTAAGAATGGTTGTGAATCTGAGATACCAAGTTTTATTGCACCTAACCGCTGAGTCATTCCATATTGAGTAACCATGGCTCTAGCTAAATTTGTTGCCTTTTCAATATCATTTGATGCACCAGTTGTTGGATCATGAAAAATTAATTCTTCCGCTGCTCTACCACCCATTGTGTATGCGAGTTGATCAAGCATTTGATTTCTAGTAACTGCGTAGCGATCCTCATCAGGTAAAACCATTGTGTAACCAAGCGCCCTGCCTCTTGGCATGATCGTTACTTTATGAACAGGATCTGTATGTGGCAGTGCATGAGCAACGAGAGCGTGCCCACCTTCATGATAAGCAGTAATTCTTCGCTCTTCCTCTGTCATTAATCTGGAAACTTTTTGTGGACCAGCCATTACTCGATCAATCGCTTCATCAATATCGCTATTTCTAATTGCCTTGCGCTCCTGGCGTGCTGCCAGTAATGCAGCTTCATTTAAAACATTTGCTAAATCTGCACCAGTAAATCCAGGTGTTCGCTTTGCATAAGAGCTTAAATCAACATCTTTTGCGACAGGTTTATTTTTTGCATGCACCGCAAGAATTGCAGCTCGCCCCTTTAGGTCTGGGCGATCTACTGAAATCTGTCGATCAAATCTTCCTGGCCGTAAAAGTGCTGGATCTAAAACATCTGGTCTATTTGTAGCGGCAATTAAAATAACCTGACCATTGGCTTCAAAGCCATCCATCTCAACTAGCAGCTGATTTAAGGTTTGCTCACGTTCATCGTTTCCGCCGCCAAGACCTGCACCCCGTTGACGTCCAACTGCGTCAATTTCATCAACAAAAACTATTGCAGGTGCATTTTGTTTTGCTTGCGCAAATAAATCACGGACACGAGATGCACCAACACCAACAAACATCTCAACAAACTCAGAGCCTGAGATTGAATAGAACGGAACTTTTGCTTCACCAGCAACAGCCCTGGCAAGTAATGTTTTTCCAGTTCCTGGCGGGCCGTAAAGTAATACACCCTTAGGAATCTTGGCACCAATTGCCTTGTATTTTTCCGGGCTAGCTAGAAAATCTTTTATCTCACGCAGTTCAGCAACTGCTTCATCAGCACCTGCCACATCAACAAATGTGTTGGTTGGCATCTCTTTATTTTGTAACTTGGCCCTTGATCTACCAAAGGATAAAACTCGACTGCCTTGTCCGCCGCCCATAAACAACAGAAGTAAGAAGATAATTAGCAAGATTGGCAAAATGCTCAAAATTAACGAAACAAATAGTGATTGCTTAGGAACTTCAATATCCCAGGTAGTGGAAGGAGGATTACTTGTTAGAAGTTCAACTATAAGCGCCTCTTGACCAGCGACATAGGAGGCTTCAATCTTTGCAGCTCCATCAACAAATTCACCATCTTTTAAAACAACTTGCACTTTTTGCTCTCGATCAATTACTAAAGCTGATTTAACATTATTTAATGAAATCTCATTTAAAATTACAGATGTTTCAACCTTTTTGAACTCTTCACCAGTTGCTGAAATTTGACCAAAAATGCTTACTGCAACTAAGGCGGCAATTATCCAAAACAGTGGTCCGCGCAAAATCTTTCGGGCAGCGGCAGGTGAGGATTTGTTTGGTTTCTTAGTGTTTTTCATTCCCTTGAATTTTGGGAACTTGAAACTCTTTTTTTGCGACACCAGTTACATCACTTTCTTAAGACTGTTTTGATAGGGGCTTAAGAATAAAGGTGTTTGGCGAGAACGCCAATAAACGGCAAATTACGGTACTTCTGGTTGAAATCTAAGCCATAGCCGACCACAAACTCACTTGGGATATCAAAGCCAACATACTTTGCCTCAACCTTTACAGTGGCAGCATCTGGTTTTCTAAGTACTGTTAAAACGGAAACAGATTTTGCACCACGAGATAGTAAATTCTCAGTTAGCCATGAGAGTGTTAAGCCAGTATCTAAAATATCTTCAACGATTAAAACTTCTCTTCCTAAAATATCACTATCTAAATCTTTCAAAATTCTAACTACACCACTTGATTTTGTTCCAGCTCCATAGGATGAAACTGCCATCCAATCCATATCAACATGGCGTTGTAAGTGTCTAGAAAAATCTGCCATTGCCATAATGGCACCTTTTAGCACGCCAACTAAAATTAGGTCTCGACCTTCATAATCTTTATTAACTTGAGCAGCTAACTCTTTTAATCTATTTTGAATCTGTTCTTCACTTACGACAACTCGCTCTATGTCATTTCCAAGTGCTGAAAGATCCACGGTGCTCCTTATTAGTTGGTTGAGAGGACAATTCTGCCTGAATTTCGCAAAAGCTTCACATTCCCAGGGAGTGATACCTCTTTTTGACCATGCCACTGTGAGATTAAGGCTTCAGCAGCTGAAATATGTTCAGCAGTTAATGTTCCCGTTGGGGCTCCAGCTTTATAAATTGCAAGACGCAAAACTCGAGTACGAATTGCCTTTGGTAATCTCTCTAAATCACTCACATCAAGATTTGCTGGATCTACTTGATTGAAAAATTCAAGCGCAAACCCATCTAGTGCATCAGCATCATCTCTAAGTAGATCAGCACTTCTAACTAAAGCATCTGTGATTCCTGGGCCAAGATTTTCTTCCAAATTTGGTAGCACATTCTTTCTGACTCTAACTCTAGAAAATTTGATATCTTGATTATGTGGATCATTCCAAAATGTCATGCCAGCTTCAACACATGCTGCTTCAGTCATCTTCCTGCTAATCTTTAAAAGCGGCCTGACATAAAGATTGTTTTCAACTGCCATTCCAGCTAAAGATCTAGCCCCTGAGCCCCGAGCTAATCCAAGTAAAACAGTTTCTGCCTGATCATTTAATGTGTGGGCAAGAAAGAAATACTTTGGTTGATAGCTATCAATGAA
>CALPKA020000087.1 GCA_943324025.2 Bifidobacterium breve
CTCAAAGTGAGACGGTCTGTTTATATCATCGATTGTAATTAGAATTTGAGAAGTTGTTATCTTAAATCGATTAAAAGATTGAGTGTATTTAGCCATCAACAAGCCTTGGCCAACAGAAGCAGCTGCCTGTTGCTTTGAAAGATCAGATGGCCTAGAACTTAACCCAAGTGGTGACAGGCCTGCAGCGATTGCTCCTGATGAAACAATTATCACTTGCTTACCATCAGATTTTAATTTTGCGACCATATCCACCAACTGGTCAATCGCAGCTGGATCAATGTTTGCACCGGCAGTACCTGTAAGTGTTGATGACCCAACCTTTATAACAATAGTTTTGCAGTTGCTTAAGTTAACGGACATCTTCATCCACCCGAGGGGTTCTTGGATTAGCTACGTTGTACTCCCACTGCATTTCAATTTCATCTTCACTTAATTGATCAATGTCATCTTCAAGCAAATCCATTCGCCAAGGTGTTGAAAGACGAAGATCCTCTCCTCTTGGACCACCAGCTAGTAATTCAGCACCAGCTTCAATACTTGGTTCCCAATCAAAAATTACCGCTTCATCTCCTAGGCCAATGCGCACCTCATCGCCAGATTTCGCACCCTTTTTAAACAACTCTTTTTCAATGCCATATGAAGCAAGTCGATCAGCTAAGTAACCTATCGCTTCAGCATTTGCAAAATCAGTTTGCTTTACCCATCTTTCAGGTTTATCACCAACGATATTAAATGTGCCATCTGCATTTGCAATTACTTCAAATCCAGCATCATCAACTGCGATTGGTCGAAGAACTATGCGAGCAACTTGATCCTCTTTTTGAGCCAAGCGAACCTTTTGAATGATTTGCGCCATTGCATAAATAAGCTCTTGCATTCCTTCGCGAGAGGCTGCTGAAACTTGGAATACCGGAAAGCCGCGCTCCTCTAAAGTTTTTTGAACCATATCTGCCATAGATTTTCCATCAGGTAGATCGATTTTGTTTAGCGCAATAATTCTTGGTCGATCAGCAAGGCCACCATACTCTTTTAACTCTTCTTCAATCACATCAAAATCTTTAATTGGATCACGGTCGGTTTCAAGAGTTGCGCAATCCAAAACATGTACTAGTGCAGCACATCGCTCCACATGTCTTAAGAACTCATGTCCTAAACCTTTACCTTGACTTGCACCTGGAATAAGGCCAGGTACATCTGCTGCTGTAAATCTAGTTTCACCTGCCTGCACCACACCTAAATTTGGAACCAAGGTTGTGAATGGATAATCAGCAATCTTTGGACGGGCCGCTGACATTGCTGCAATTAATGAAGATTTACCAGCACTTGGATAACCAACTAATCCAATATCGGCAACGCTCTTTAACTCTAAAAATAATGTCCGACTCTCCCCTGGTTCACCAAGGAGTGCAAAACCTGGTGCACGTCGTTTTGAGTTTGCAAGTCCGGCATTTCCTAATCCACCTTTTCCACCTTGCGCTGCCATAAATCTGGTACCAAATCCAACAAGATCTGCGATGGTATTTCCGCTTACATCTTTAACAACAGTTCCGTTTGGAACAGACAAAATTAAATCTTTTCCTTCAGCTCCATTACAAAAATCTCCAGCACCTTTTTTGCCATCAGTTGATTTGCGGTGTGGTGAATGGTGAAAATCCAGCAAAGTCGTTACATCAGCATCAACAACTAAAACAATGTCTCCACCGCGACCACCGTTACCACCATCTGGCCCACCAAGTGGTTTGAATTTCTCACGATGAACAGAGACGCAACCATCGCCACCTTTTCCGGCATCGGCATGCAAGGTAACTCGATCAACAAAGGTTGTCATCGGAGCTCCTTTCACATACCTTATGAATCAAATAAAAATGGGCCCGCAGTTAGCGGACCCATAAATTTAAATCCGCTGAAATTAAGAAACCGGAACGATATTTACTACGCGACGACCACGAGCACGACCGAACTCAACTGATCCACCCTCAAGAGCGAATAGCGTGTCATCTTTTCCAATTCCGACATTTTTTCCTGGATGGAAATAGGTTCCGCGTTGGCGTACCAAGATCTCTCCACCTTTAACTACCTGGCCAGCAAATCTTTTAATGCCAAGGTACTGAGGATTTGAGTCGCGACCATTACGTGTGGAGGAGACACCCTTTTTACTTGCCATCTTCTTTCACCTGCCTTAAGTAGTAGTTACTTGTTAATTCCAGTTATTTTTACGCGAGTTAACTTTGAACGGTATCCCTGACGACGACGATATCCAGTTTTGCTCTTGTAGCGAAGGATCGCAATCTTTGGACCTTTTTGTTCAGCTAGAACTTCACCAGTTACTTTTACAGAGGCAAGAGCTTTTGGATCAGCCATTACATCTGCACCGTCAACTAGCAGTACTGCTGGAAAAGTTACAGAAGATCCCACGGCAGCATCAATGCGATCAACAACAAGTGTTTCACCAACTGAAACTTTTTCCTGTCGTCCGCCTGCTTTAACAATCGCGTACACCGGGTGCTCCTTCTAGTTATTAACCTAGATTGATTTAAACCAATCTGGCTAGGTGGATAAGGGTAGAGATTGTTCTACTCCTGGTCAAATGCGCTCAAATTAGTTGGTTGAAATTACCCCAGTGCTGACTGCTCGGCGTCCTTTACGGCGCCCAGCTGGTGCGGCGGCTGGCTGCTCCACTACTTCTTCAGTTTCATTTGAATTATTCATTGGTTCATTATCATCGTGATCAGAGCTTGAGTTTTTATCCTCATCCTCTAAATCTTCATCAAGATTTGCTTTGCTGGTTTTTGAAAATCTCTGCTCCATATCTTTTTCAAGTGCAACCTTTTTAACTGGCTCACTATGAATATGAATACCTCGACCACCGCAACTTTCACAAGTAGTTGAGAATGCTTCAATCAAACCTTGACCAACTCGTTTTCTAGTCATTTGGACTAAGCCAAGAGAGGTAACTTCAGCAACTTGATGCTTAGTACGATCTCGGCCCAAACATTCAACTAATCTTCTAAGAACCAACTCGCGGTTAGATTCAAGAGTCATATCAATAAAGTCAATAACGATGATTCCGCCCATATCGCGAAGACGTAATTGTCTTGCAATCTCTTCAGCGGCCTCAAGGTTGTTCTTAGTTACAGTCTCTTCAAGGTTTCCACCCTTACCGATGAATTTACCGGTGTTAACATCAATTACGATCATCGCTTCAGTGCGATCAATTACAAGTGATCCACCAGATGGTAGGTAAACCTTTCGATCAAAGGCTTTTGCTAATTGTTCCTCTACTCGGTTTTCAGCAAATAAATCCTTAGGAGAAACCCACTTTTCAATTTTGCTTGCTAACTCAGGAGCAATATGTCCGATGTAATTTTGAATATCATCCCAAGCTTGATCTCCTTGAACCAACATCTTGTTGAAATCCTCATTAAAAATATCTCGAATTACGCGAACAGTTAGATCTGGCTCTCCGTAAAGCAAAGATGGTGCAGAGGTGCTTGAGTCACTTGCTTTCTTTTCAATATCATCCCATTGCGCCTTAAGCCGTGTTACATCTCTTTCTAACTCAGCCTCTGGTGCACCTTCGGCAGCAGTTCGAATAATCACACCAGCTTGATCTGGAATTAAATTCTTCAAGATTGATTTCAAACGATTACGTTCATTATCTGGCAATCTTCTTGAGATACCACTCATTCCACCACCAGGAACATAAACAAGGTAACGACCAGGAAGAGAAATCTGACTTGTTAATCTTGCACCTTTTTGACCAATTGGATCTTTAGTTACTTGAACTAATACCGATTGACCACTCTTTAGTACCTGTTCAATTTTTCTTGGAGCTGTGTCGGACAATCCATGTGCATCCCAGTTAACTTCGCCTGCATAAAGCACAGCATTTCTACCCTTACCGATATCAACGAAGGCAGCCTCCATAGATGGCAGAACGTTTTGTACTTTGCCAAGATAAACGTTACCTACATAGGAAATATTGCTATTTCTGTTTACATAATGCTCGACCATTACATCATCTTCGATAATTGCAATCTGAGTGCGATCTGCGATCTGTCTTACCAACATGGTGCGCTCAACAGCC
>CALPKA020000088.1 GCA_943324025.2 Bifidobacterium breve
AAGATGCACCTTATGCATATGGGGCAAAGTATGAGGTTGATAAAGACAAACCAATATCTTTTTGGCAAGAATCAATTGAAATTTCCAATTGGTTTTTTGCATCCATTGATGAAGAAGATATTGGATTAATTGGTGTTGAAAAAGCAGGAGCTGATCGGATAAGTGATTGTTGGATATTTGGTTGGTGGATTGCCCAGCCATATCGAGGCCAAGGTGTTGTTAAGTTAATGCTGGATGAGATAGATAAGTTCTGTATAAAAAATAATTGGCTGCATCAAGGCTTAGGTGTTTGGCCTGAAAATCAACGTGCAGTTGCTGCCTACATAAAGTTAGGGTTTGTTTCTGGAAAAGAGCTGATACCAAGCCGATCCATTCCTGATCAGATGTATCTGCCGATGTATCGGCATTTAGGGCAAAAATAATTGAGGATTAGTTGAGAATAAAAGGCCTATTAGTTCTTTATTAATCTGTATTAGTCCCTAACAATCACCGCCATAGGCTCAGAATGGCTCATTATTTGAGAAGGCTACTGGGTAGTTCTAGGAGTGGCTTTATCAAACCGTTATGCGTGAATTTGACCGGCCACTACCGCCTTTTCCAGCAGCGCTATAAAGTACCCCCAGATCGAAGTTCGATCAATCCTAGGAGGAATAAATGTCAATCAAGAAAGCTAAAGTTGGCTTTGTAGCTCTTGTTGTTGCAGCATCTTCATTTGTTGCAATCACTAGCGCAACTACAGCTAACGCAGCAGCGACAAGCCAGTGGTGCAAAGGCGTAAAGATCGCCGCATTCCCTGGTGGTCCACAAGGTGGCGTGTTTGCTAACAACGTTTACAACGGTTATGTACAAGCAGCTAAAGACCTTGGTCCAACTATGAAGTACTACTTCTCAGATTGGGATTCAGCAAAATTAGTTACCCAAATGAAAGAGGCTGTAGCAACTAAGCCAAACGGAATGGCAATTTATGGATTTGGTGGCCCAGAAGCTACTGGTCCAATTGTTGATGATGCATTTAAGAAGGGCATCATTGTTACCAGCCTTAACTCAGAGCTAACTGCACTTCAATCTAAGTATGCAGCTCGTGGCTTTGGTTATGTTGGTGCAGAGCTTTACAAGGCTGGAAATGATTTAGCTAAAAAAGTTATTTCAAATGCAAGCCTAAAGAGCGGTGACTCAGTATTTGTATGGGGTCTAAAGGGTGCTGCGGGAGATCGCGCACAACGCACAGTTGGTGTAATTGACGGCTTTGAAAAAGCTGGTCTAAAGGTTGTTTACCAAGAAATTGATCAAGCAACTAACACAACACCTGCTTCAGGCGGACCTACATATGCAGGTTTGATGGCTAAGAACTCCAGCGTTAAAGCTGTAGTTACTGATCACGGTGGCTTAACTGCTACTGCAGCTACATACATGAAGGCAGCAAACCAGAAGCCTGGCGATGTTTACTTCGCTGGTTTCGATTTGTCTCCTGCTGCTGTAACAGCTATTGAGAGTGGTTACCTAAATCTGATCATCGATCAGCAACCATTCCTACAAGGCTACTTGCCAATTCTTCAGATCTGCTTGACCAAGAAGTTTGGTTTCTCAGGTCTTTCAGTTAACACTTCAGGTGGATTCGTTGATAAGACCAACGTAGCTATCGCGAAGCCATTGGCAATTAAAGAAATCCGCTAAGTTAATAAACTAGCTGGAAAGTAAAGAGTTTCGGTTGGAGTTAATTACTCCAACCGAAACTTTTATAACAAAGTGAGGAATCTGTGAATAGCAAAACTCCTGTAATTCAACTAAAAAATGTATCGAAGACTTTTGGAGAGGTTCGCTCTCTTTCTGAGGTGAATATTGAAATTTATCCAGGTGAAATTGTGGGCTTACTTGGCGATAACGGTGCCGGTAAGTCAACGCTAGTAAAGACAATTATGGGTTTCCACCAACCAGATGAAGGTGGCGAGATTTGGTTTAAAGGCGAAAAAATTAATGAATGGAATGTTGCAAAAGCTCGAGAACTTGGAATCGAAACTATCTACCAAGAGCGAGCCCTTTGCGAGCAACAACCAATTTGGCGCAATATGTTTATGGGTCGAGAGATCAAGAATAAGTTTGGCCGCCTAAATGTTAAGCAGATGAAAAGTGAAGCCACTCGCTTAATGAGTGAGCACATGGGCTTTACCTCAACTGCAGTTCACCCAGACAATGCAGTATTGACTATGTCAGGTGGAGAAAAGCAGGGCGTTGCAATCACAAGAGCATTGTATTTTGATGCTGAGCTGGTAATTCTTGATGAACCAACAGTAGGTTTGTCACTTTCTGAAACAAAGAAAACTCTAGATTTCATTCAGAACATCAAAAAATCAGGCAGATCTGCAATCTTTATTGATCACAATATCTTCCATATTTACCCAGCGGTTGATCGAATGATCGTGCTAGATCGAGGCAAGGTGGCTGGTAACTATAAGAAGAGTGATATCACTATGGATGAACTAATCGAGAGCATGTATCGAGTTGCTCGCACCGGATCAATAAAGGAGTAATGCGATTATGAGCGAAAACAAAGATTCAAAGGTAAAAAACAACGCAGCCCGTCCGCCATCGTTTTGGCGCAGATTTGGTATGCAATTTGGTATTTGGTCTGTTGGTATTTTCATGTGGCTCATATTCGTGTTTACAGCCTCTGAAGCTTTCACCTCAAAGGATATTTACCTAGCATTCGCATCAAGTACTCCACTCTTTGCATTAATGGCGATTCCATTAACCTTAATTGTTATCACTGGAGAGATTGATCTTTCATTTCCGGCAGTCATGGCACTTGCTACTGCAACCTTCGCCAAGATCTATTCTGGTACTGGAAATATCTGGGTTGGATTCATTGCAGCTTTAATCGTTGGAACACTTTGTGGATACTTCAATGGGTGGTTAGTCACTTGGTTTGGAATTCCATCATTAGTTATCACAATTGGAACTAGCTTCTTATTCCGCGGAATTGAACTAGCTTGGATGAACGGTTCAGGAGTTGGACTAACAGATGACAAATTATTGGGTGTTGCCAATCTCTTAGTCGGCAGATCTTTCTTTGGAATTGCAAATCAATTCTGGTGGACAATTCTTGCCACCTTGATTCTGTGGTTTATTTTGAACAGAACTCAGTTTGGTGCACATGTTTTCTTAACTGGTGACAACAAAACTTCCGCTCAATTGATGGGTGTGAACGTCAGCCGTGTTAAACGCAGATCATTTGCAATCATGGGCTTCTTTGCAGCATTCGCAGGTCTTGTTGCATCATTTGAAGTTTCATACTTCTGGCCAACACTTGGCGAAGGATTATTAATGAACTCAATTGCATCTGTATTCCTTGGAGGAACCTCTGTATTTGGTGGCATTGGAACAGTTACAGGAACATTTGTTGGCTCATTTATTATCGGAGCTATCAATGCTGGAATTGTTGCCTCAGGCATCAACGCATTCTTTACTCAGGTTTTCTTTGGTCTTGTAATCATCCTGTCAGTGATTATGCAGGCGGTTATTTCAAAGAGAATTAAGCGCTAATAATTAAGGATAGCCGGGTGAACATTCAAGGAGTTTGCCCGGTTTTATCTGTTCCTTTTCAAAAAACCGGTGAGGTTGATTACCAAAGTTTTAAAAGCCTAATTAGTTGGATTACCTCCCTTGGCACAAAATCAGTTTTATTTTTTGGTGTGGCAAGTGAAAATATAAAATTATTAGATGATGAACGTTATAAATTATTAGAGATTTTATTAACTCAAAGATCAGACTCTGGTATGAAGGTAATTGCCAGTGTGGCAGACCATTCAGCAGAGCTTGCGGTTAAGCGGGCTAAGGATTATGAAAAAATGGGTGTTGATTTCATAAACATATTGCCACCAACATTTTTTAACCCAACAACTGCCCAGATAAACCACCACATCTCCGCAATTCTTTCTAGCGTTAAATTGCCTGTGATTGTGCAGCACCTGCCACAAGGCGGAGGAGTCAATGATGTAGGTGATCTTGTGGGGATGAGTAACAAATTTAGTAATTTGAAGATGATCAAGTGCGAGGCAAACCCACCAGATGAATCAATTAA
>CALPKA020000089.1 GCA_943324025.2 Bifidobacterium breve
AAATTAGCAACAGCTGGAAAAGATACTGAGTTTTATAATGGCAAAATTGCGTCCGCTAAGTTTTTTGTAAGATCTGTTTTGCCACATATCTCAGTTGAGCGCGCAGTGGTTGAATCTGAGACTGGTGAAATCATGAATATCGCAGAAAGCGCCTTTTAATTTAATTAATCTAAGCACCTTAATGTAAGGTGCTTCTTGTGAAACATCGCGCCGAATTCCTAATGATCTCTGCTGCAATGCTATTTGCCTTAGGTGGCGTAGCTGCAAAGGTTTTGCGCTCAGCTGATATGGATGCATTCCGGCTGACTCAGATTAGAACCACAGGGGCTGCATTGATTTTGATTACCTTTGCTGTTTTAAAGGGCAAGAGCCAACTTTATGCACGCAAAGATGAATTAAAAGATTTGATTATTTTTGGCACAGTTGGCGTTGCTGCTGTTACATCATTCTATTTCTTTGCCATTAAATACCTTTATGTTTCAGTTGCCTTAGTTATCGAATTTACTGCATCTATTTGGATTGTTCTCTACTTAAGATTTATCAAGAAAAAACAGGTCTCTCCAATTATGTGGTGGGGAATTGCCTGCGCATTCTCTGGACTGTTTTTGCTTTCTCAAATTTGGACCGGAACAACCCTTCATCCATTAGGAGTAGCAGTTGCCTTTGCTGATGCCTTTGCGTTAGCTATTTACTTCCTGCTTGCGGATCGACTTTCTCAAAAGAGAAGCTCCCTTTCCTTGATGAGTTGGGGTATTGGCGTTGCGGCTGTGTTTTGGGCCTTGGTATTGCCTTGGTGGAACTTCCCATTTGAATACTTAACAAATACCTACTCACTTGAAGGCAATCTCTCAAACTACAGTGCACCGGGCTGGGTATTAATCCTTTGGATAATTATTATCGGAACGGTTATTCCATATCTGTTAACTGTTACCGGTATCCGTGAATTGTCCGCAAGCACGGGTAGTGTGATTGGAATGATTGAACCACTATTTGCTGGCGCAATTGCCTGGTGGTTACTTAGTGAAGCATTTAACACAACCCAACTAATTGGATGCGCAGTTTTGTTGTTTGGAATTTATCTAGCTGATAAGGCAAGACAAAAAGTTAGTTAGCTAATAAGTAAGTGAGCAAGTGTGTAAAAGGTTGGAATACCAATAGTTAAATTCAATGGGAAGGTAATTCCTAGGCTGGTGGTAATTGACAGTGATGGATTAGCTTCTGGTAGTGCAATTCCAACTGCAGCTGGTGCTGCAATATAAGATGCACTTGCAGCTAAAACACCAAGAACAGTTGCTCCTCCTACAGATAAACCTGCAAGATATCCGCCCACAACTCCTAATGTTCCGGATACAAATGGAAACAAGAGGGCAAATGCAAATAAACCAACACCGGTCTCTTTGATTACATGAATACGAAGTCCTGCTAAATAGCCAAGATGCATTAAGAATAAAGCTAATATTCCAGGTAATAAATTAACAAAGAATGGTTCTACCCGGGCATATCCAGCATCTCCTGAAATTGCGCCAACTACTAAACCCCCAACTAACAAGATAATTGTTTTGCCCAAAACAATTTCCTTTAGTGAGATTGACCAAGAAACCTGCCGGTTTAGGTGTCTAGTTGCTAGAAAAATTCCAATAATTATTCCTGGTATTTCCATGATTGTTAACAGGGCAGTTGCAAAGCCTTCATACTCAATTTTTGCATTGTCTAAGAAAACTAATGCTGCTGTGAAGGTTACAAGTGAGGTTGAACCATAATGTGCTGCAATAGCACCGCGATCAATTTCATTTAAAGATTTCACAAATCTCAAGGCAAAAAATGCCAGAGCTGGAATTAGGCAGCCTAAAATTAAAGTGGCGATCACGGGCTTTGCAATGCCATCTAGCGTTGAGTGGCGAAGAGATACACCACCTTTTAAGCCAATACCAAAAAGCAGATAAACAGAGATTATTTGGTAGACCGGATCTGGAATTCTAATATCACTCTTAAACCGTGCTGCAATGAAACCAAGAATGAATACTAAAACTGATACTGAGGTTAAATTGCCTAAAGCATTATTTAAGGATTGATCCATAGGAAAAGTATATAAATTTATCTACTTTGATGCCTTAGATTTGATGCTTACTGAAGAATTTGCTTAATTATCTTTAACAAACTTCTCACTAGGCGCAAAATTAGTGGCCATATCAGTAAATCTTGCTAAGTGAAGTTGAGCTGAAACTGTGATAGTTCTAGTTGGACCATTTCTATGCTTTGCCACAATTAAATCAGCCTCACCTGATCTATTTTGTGAATCATATAAATCCTCGCGGTGAAGCAAGATAACCACATCTGCATCCTGCTCAATCGAACCAGATTCACGAAGATCTGAAAGCATTGGCTTCTTATCTGAGCGCTGCTCTGGAGATCGGTTTAACTGAGAGATGGCAACTACTGGCACATTTAACTCTTTTGCCAACAACTTTAATTGACGAGAGAACTCTGAAACCTCCTGTTGACGGTTTTCAACTCTCTTACCGCTAGTCATAAGTTGTAGGTAATCAATAACAATCAGCTTTAGATTATGGCGCTGCTTTAATCTTCTAGCTTTAGCTCTGATCTCCATCAGCGATAAATTTGGTGAATCATCAATAAATAGTGGTGCATCTGAGATCTCACCCATTCGGCGGGCCATCTTTGCCCACTCCTCTTCGCCAAGTTGGCCAGATCTAATGTTGTTAAGTGGAACTCGTGCTTCGGCTGAAAGCATTCTCATTGTGATTTCAGAGCGGCTCATTTCAAGTGAGAAAATTACTGAGGTCTCTCGCTTATGAATTGATGCATAACGTGCGATATCTAAACCAAGTGTTGATTTACCAACTGCAGGTCTTGCAGCCAAGACGATCATATTTCCTGGGTGGAAACCATTTGTTAATGCATCTAAATCTTTAAATCCAGTCTTAACACCTTCGCCAACTACACCAGATGAAATCTTTTCAATCTCATCATAGGCTGCAGGTAGTAATTCAGATAACTGAACATAATCCTCTGCTTCACGTCTTTCAGTTACTGCATAAACCTCAGCTTGGGCCTGATCAACTGCATCATCAACTTCACCCTCATCGGTGTAACCAAGTTGAACAATCTTTGTGCCAGCCTCAACCAATCTGCGCATGATCGCTCGCTCACGAATAATCTTTGCGTAGTAACCAGCATTAGCTGCAGTTGGAACTGATGAAATTAATGTGTGAAGGTATGGCGCACCACCTGCTCTTACCAAATCACCACGTTTTGTTAATTCAGCTGCAACTGTTACTGGATCTGCTGGTTCACCTCTGCCATACAAATCAACAATCGCGTCATAAATTAATTCATGGGCTGGGCGATAAAAATCTCGCTCTCTTAATATTTCAACAACATCACTAATTGCATCCTTAGATAAAAGCATTCCACCTAATACTGATTGCTCGGCAATTACATCTTGTGGTGGGGTGCGCTCAAACTCAGCTGGGTTGTTTTTAGCCCGGTTTGAATTACTTGGAAACTCTGCGATGCTCATAAACCAACCCTCCCATCTACCACTGACAATTAATCAAAACCATTGAAATTCAATACTTTTACGCTAGGAGCCAAAGATAATCCCTTTAGATACTGGCTGGTAAAAGCTTTTTCTCACCTGTGTAATCACCTGTGCAGTATCTGCACAATAAGGTGGATAAGGGTGTGGGTAAGTAACAAAATGTAGTGGATAAGTTTTGTGATCAAGCTAAATTGAGCGCAAAAACAGCTATGCGGCTGTGGAGAAAACTTTTTTTGCTAATCTCATTATCTGGTCACAACAAAAAAGCCCCTTCAGATTAACTGAAGAGGCTGTTTTGGTAATTATTTACTTATCTGAAACTACATTAATTGGCACATTTGCCACAACCTGAGATTCAAGTGCAATCTTGACTGTGTACTTGCCAACCTTCTTGATGTGCTTATCCATCTTGATCTTATGACGATCAACAGTCTCACTAGTTGCACTCTTGATTGCAGCAACAATTGCCTTATCAGTTACAGAGCCAAACATTGAGCCGGT
>CALPKA020000090.1 GCA_943324025.2 Bifidobacterium breve
TGGCCCAAGCTCTTTCAAGTAGAGATGTTTATCAAGCTGAGTTAAGTAAGCAAGGGATAGGAAAGATCGTAACCGAGATACTTCCTGCTACCTCAATTACATATTGGCTTGCCGAGGATTATCATCAAAGATATTTAGAGAAAAACCCAAATGGTTATGACTGCCACTCTTCAACTGGAGTTGCATACCCAATTGAAGTGATGAGTTAAAATGGATGAAATTAAATCGGTAAATTCAACTGGCCAACCTTACAAAGTTAAGGTTGATGAAGAAGAATTAAAAAATCGAGTAGATCCGCTTTCATATGAGGTATTGCGCAAAGCGGCAACAGAGACTGCATTCACTGGGGAGTACACCGACACTGAAACGATTGGTGTTTATAAATGTAAGGCATGTGCTGCTGAGTTATTTAGATCTGATACTAAATTTCACTCTGGTTGCGGGTGGCCATCTTTTTATGCCCCGACAGAGGATGATGCAGTTGAATTAATTGAAGATCGTTCACTCTTTCCTCGTATTCGAACAGAGGTTAGATGTTCAGCCTGCGGCTCACACTTAGGACATGTTTTTTCAGGTGAAGGTTATGCAGTGCCGACTGATCAAAGATGGTGCATAAACTCGGTTGCACTTGTACTTGAACCAAAAAATAATGCTTAAAAATAAGGTAACGAGAACAAATATAATTTTTTCTCTAATGAGTTAGGCTTGATCCATGAACCAAGAACATAACTGGCAAGATCTAACCGTCGAGTCAAAAGTTGTTGCATCTGGTCGGCCAGCTAAAAAAGCTGATGGCGAACTTAATCCACCGATTGCCCTTAACTCAACCTTTCATGAAGGCGGACCAGTTGGTTATGGTCGATATGGGAATGAATCTTGGAGTGCGCTAGAAGAATCAATCTCAATCCTTGAGGGTGGAAAGACTTTAATATTTTCTTCCGGAATGGCGGCGATCAGCGCAGTATTCTCACTTCTTCCAGAAGGGGCAGTAATAGTTGCTGCAAATAATGGATACCAAGGAACCACAACTCTTCTAAAGAAATTACATGAAAGTGAAAAACTCAAGGTTAAGTTTGTGAATTTAGCAAACCTAGATGAAACTTTAGCTGCGATTGCTGGATCACAAATGCTTTATCTAGAGTCACCAATTAATCCATTGCTTGAAGTGGTTGATCTTCATAAAAAAATTAGTGCTGGAAAAGCAGCAGGTTGTGGCATAGCTGTTGATAACACCTTAGCTACACCACTTTTGCAAAACCCACTTGCTCTTGGCGCTGACATTGTTATTCACTCTGTTACTAAGTACTTATCGGGTCATAGTGATATTTTGCTTGGCTCCTTAAGCACAAATGATTCAGCCTTATATTCAAGGCTTGAACAATCACGCAGGTATGGTGGTGCGATTGCTGGGCCATTTGAAGCTTGGCTTGCTTTGCGCGGTCTTCGCACCTTCGCACTACGTATGCAAAGATCCCAAGAAAATGCGTTAGAGCTTGCAAACCGTTTAGTAAATGATCCACGCATATCAAAGGTTCGATACCCAGGTTTGCCTTCAGATCCATATCACTTATTAGCTAAGTCATTTATGCGAGGTTTTGGCGCAATGATTTCATTTGAAGTGAAGGCAACGGTAGAGCAGGTTGATCTAATGTGTAATAGTTCTAAGTTGATTACAAATGCCACATCCCTTGGTGGAGTTGAATCAATCTGGGAGAGGCGCCGTAGATGGCCAACAGAAAGCACAACAGTCCCAGAGAATTTGATTAGGTTTTCAGTTGGAATTGAGAATGTAGATGATCTATGGGCCGATATTGAGCAAGCTTTTTATAGCGCAAAAATTAAATAATGCAGTTAAAAATTAGGGATGCAGTTCAAGCTGATTTACCAAAAATACTTCAATTCATTAAAGATTTGGCAGATTATGAAAAAGCGCCAAATGAGGTAGTACTTTCCATTTCAGATCTGGAGCAATCACTTTTTGGTGCAAATCCTCAGGTCTACTGCTTGATTGCAGAGCTTGAGAATGAGGTAACTGGCTTTGCTGTCTGGCATTTGAATTACTCAACCTGGCTAGGAAAGCATGGAATTTACCTAGAGGATCTTTATGTTGATCCTAAGTATCGGGGCCAAGGTCATGGAAAAGCCTTACTGCGCAAACTTGCCCAGATATGTATTGAACGTGGCTATAAGAGGTTGCAATGGTGGGTTTTAGATTGGAATCAGAGTGCGATCGATTTTTACAAATCAATCGGAGCAGAACCCATGGACCAATGGACTGTCTTTAGAGTATCTGGGAGTTCACTGGAAAAACTCGCCACCGATGCATCTTGAGCACCGCCTTCACCAAATAGATAGTAGATTTATCTCATGATTAAAGCCTTCAAAAGATTATTCGCACTTCTTGCTGGCGTATTAGTTATTTTTGGTGCGCTTAAGAGTGTATTTAATTGGCTTGCTCGTTCAGAAAATGATGAATATGAAGTTTGGCATGATGATGAAGAGCGAGAAGACGCCTAGATGAGTAATGAATATATTGCTGGTGCTTGCAATATAGGTAAAGGTGAAATTAGAAGAAGGCAGTTTGTTGCACTTATTGGCGCTGCTATAACCATTACAACAGCAATAACATTATTTACTACAGATCAATCCAAAGCTGCTCGGCTTTCAATTTTCATACCAGCCATGATATTTGCAATTGGCTTTGTTCAATCCAGAAAGAAATTCTGTTTAGCGTATGGATTAGCTGGGACTTTTAATTTCGGTAGCCTTGGTGATGTTAAGCGTGTGCAAAGTACTGAGGATCGAAAAGCTGATCGAAAAACAGCGCTTTCTATTTTGGCACAATCTGCAATGCTTGCAGTTGCTATTACAGCTGTAGTTTTCGCACTACCTTTATAAATCTTCGTAGCTTGAGGGCAACTCTCCTACATTTAAGAACTTTAAGTATTGTTCGGTAATTTCTTCAGGCTTACCAGATGCGAGCATCTTGCCTTTATGCATCCAGATTGCATGATTGCACAACTCATTTATTGAAGAAAGTGCATGAGATACGATCAAAATAGTTCGAGCCTCATCACATAGTTGTCTCATGCGATTGAATGATTTTTCCTTAAATGCCGCATCACCTGCCGAAAGCGCTTCATCCAACAATAAAATATCTGGCGTCATATTTACAGCAACAGCAAATGCAACTCGGCTATACATTCCATTGCTATAAGTTCGAACCGGCATATCAATAAATCCCTCTGGTAAATCGGCAAAATCTGCAATTGCATCAGTTTGACTTTCAATTTCTGCCTTGCTCATTCCAGCTGCAAGACCACCCAAAATAATGTTGTCTCGACCAGAAAGTGATTTGTTAAACCCAACTCCAAGAGCTAGTAGTGTTGAGATTCTGCCGTTAACGGAAATTTTTCCAGCAGTTGGCGGCAAGATGCCAGCAATTGCACGCATTAGCGTTGATTTACCCGCTCCATTTGCACCGACAATTCCAACTACAGATCCATGCGGAATTTCTAATTCCAAACCTTTGACCGCCTCTACTGTGCGAGTTCTAACGCGCTCACCTTTACTTGCTCGCATGATTGCATTCTTAAGCGTTTTCTTTGACTCAACATTAATTTTATAACTTATAGACAAGTTCTCAATTTTGATTGCCAAATTCTCTGGCAGAGAATTGGTCAGATTAGATGCGGACGGCAAAATCGCGCTCCCTTGATATAAAGAAATATGCACCAAGCACAAATGAGAAAAGGGCCCAAAATAGGCAGGCAATTATTTGTGAAAGAGTTGGCAATAATCCATCAATCCAAATTCTTGAATTAGCTGAAAGTATTGGCCCAAGTGGATTCAAATAGAGAATTACTCGGTGCCAACCATTTAACATATCTGGCTGCCATAAAACTGGTGAGGCATAAAGCCAGATTCTCATAATGTAGGTCAATAGTTTTGTGGTGTCTCGGAAGTAGACATTCATTGTCGCAAATAGCAAAGAAAGACCAAAACTTGTAACTACCAGGAGTACAAA
>CALPKA020000091.1 GCA_943324025.2 Bifidobacterium breve
CTTATTATGTCTTATTTCCAACTCCAAATCTTTCCGCTGGCATTGATTGGGAAAAAACTGGACCTAAGTACCGTGATGAAATGATTCGTGCCCTTGAGGCCCGTGGCTACACAGGGTTTGGTGAAGGCATAGAGGTAGAGCAATTAACAACACCTTTGGATTGGAAGAACCAAGGAATGGAACAGGGCGCACCATTTGCTAGCGCGCATACATTTTTTCAAACTGGTCCATTTCGACCAAGAAATCTTGCGAAAGGATATGAAAACATAGTTTTTGCTGGATCTGGTACCCAACCCGGCGTAGGAGTTCCAATGGTTTTGATCTCAGGCAGATTAGCGGCAGAACGAATAGTCGGACCAATCAAATAAATAATGGATGAACTAACTGCTGCAGGCATAACTGATTCAAAATTACGCGCCTCATACAGTGAATGCAAGCGGCTTAATGCCTTGCATGGAAAAACCTATTATTTAGCTACTCTGCTATTGCCAAAGGAAAAGCGCCCTCACGTTCATGCATTGTATGGATTCGCTAGATATGCAGATGAAATCGTAGATGATTTAAATTCAGAACTTAGCGATATCGAGAAATCAGATTTGCTCTCTAAATGGAGCGACCAAGTTCTGGCCGAAATCAAAGTAGGTTCGAGCAAAGACCCAATTGCTGCTGCATTGGTTGATACAGTAAACAAATTTGAAATTCCAATTAGCTATTTTGAGGCTTTTTTGCACTCAATGAAAATGGATCTAACCGTTACTGAGTATCACTCTTATGAAGATCTCTATGAATACGTTTATGGGTCAGCGGCGGTAATTGGCCTACAAATGCTATGTGTTCTAGGCACAACCTCTCCATCACAAATTGAACAAGCAAAAATTGCTGCCGAAAAATTAGGGGTGGCATTTCAACTTGCTAATTTCATAAGGGATGTCGGAGAGGATTTAGATCGTGGGCGAGTTTATTTGCCGGTAATGGAGTTGCAGTCTCATGGCGTAACGCGCGAGATGCTTGAGAATAAAGTGCTCACCCCAGAAATAAAGAATGCACTCAAGGATCAAATCACTCGTGTTAGAAAGCTTCAGCAGGAAGCCGCTCCTGGCATTAATCTGCTCAATCCAGTTGCGAGAGAATGTATTAAAGCAGCCAGTGAGTTGTACTGCGGCATCGTTGATGAGGTGGAAAAAATCGAGTACCAAATTTTTGATAAGCGTGCAAAAACTTCTCTTTATCGCCGAATGAAAGTTGCAGCTCCGGCACTTGTGCGGGCTAAATTAGTTAAATAGTTACTTCTTTTGAATACCTTTTTTACCCCAGAAGACCCACATATTCATCACGCAAAGTATCAGTGCAAAACCAAATAAGAGATCTTCGGCAGGGGCAGATGCAATACGAACTCCCAAAATTGCATCTGGGCTATACATAACTATCTCTCGTGAAGTAAGCCACCAATTTGTAATCAACTGAAAAGGCAGAATTATCGCGTAGCTGGTCCAGAAAACTGATTTGGTAAGCAACCTACCCTTAATTAAATAGAGGTCAAAAATAATTGAAAAGATAAAAGCTGCAAATGCAATCTCGGTATAGGCCATTACTCATCCCCTACTGGCCAGTGTTTCTTAACTGTACGAACTGCCTCAATTGTCATGATTGCAGCCAAAGGGACAACTATGAAGAATAAAAATTCTTCAAGCGGGATATTAAAGGGCCCGACTATGCCAATCATCTGTTTTTCATCAAAAAACCAATGTCTTTTCTCAATTGCATACGCATCCCAGATTAGAAAGAAAATTGAAACCGGCAGAATGCTTAAAACTACTCGCTTAAATCTTTTTAAAACTCCAATTTTAAGAACCACTTCTAACCAAAAGGATCCAATCATTGTGAAGAGGATCATGGCTAGATATCCAAATTTAAGCACCTGCTAACTATAGACAATTTCTTTATAGGCTAGGATAAAAACCACGGGAGCTAAGAAATTTAGCTGAGAGGGCTTGAAACTCAAGCCGACCGATGACCAGTTCGGTAATGCGAATTGGGAGGGAGATCAACATGTCTATTCTTGAATTTTTCGCTTTCAGTACATCACTAATTGGAGTGGTGCTCGGTGTTTTAGGCCCACGCTTTACCTGGCCATGGTGGGGTATTAGTAGTTTTCTTTATGCAATTTTGTTTTACCAATCTCAATATTATGCAAGTGCCGCTCTGCAATTTATTTTTATCGCAGGAGGCATTTGGGGATGGTTTGGCTGGGGACCAAAAGGTGCCAAACCACGGAAACTAAAAAGCGGAGAGCGTTTAATAGTTTTAGCTTTGTTAATTATCGGATCATTAGCTTTATGGCCAGTTCTAACAAATATAGGTGCAACCTCTACCGCTATCGAATCTTTTGGATTTGTAGGAAGCGTACTGGCTCAATTATTAATGGTTTGGCAAAAATTTGAAGCCTGGCCAGTCTGGGTAGTCGTCGATGCGGCATACACCTACCAATACTTTAAAGGTGATTTAGTCCTAACCGGAATTTTGTATCTTTTGTTTACAGCCATAGCCATCTGGGGATGGATTCGCTGGGGTCGGGAATCAGATAAAAATGCAAGAGGTTAGCTATCACGATTTACTTCAGCATCTAAGAATTCTGGATTCTGCTAGTTCCATAATTATTGGAATTGATGGTGTTGCTGGCAGCGGAAAAACTACGCTTTCACTAAATCTGCAAAAAGATTTGGGCAACAGCCAAATTATCCACATGGATGATTTATACGAAGGATGGAGTGATCCACTAAGTGCAGCACTTTCCGAAAGAGTTGTTAATCAAATATTGAAGCCAATAATTTCAAACGAATCCGCAACATATGATCGATTTAACTGGGCAAAGCAATTATTTGATGATCAAATCAAAATTGTCCCAAGCAAATACGTAATTCTTGAAGGGGTCGGTGCTGGTCAAAAATACTTTAGAAATTATCTGACGAAATTAATTTGGGTAAGCTGTGATCCCAAGACTGGCTTTGAGCGGGTACTTGCTCGGGATGGGCAACATCTAAGAAATCAGATGATCATTTTCTTAAAGGACCAAAATAAACATTTTGAGATAGAAAAAACTGATTTAGCATCGGATTACAACTATTCTGGCGTGCCATAAACAATAAATCCCAGAATTTCTCTCTAAACTTTAGTTGTGTCTGATTTAACTGGCGAGCTAATTGATAATCGATATCTGCTTAAAAATCGATTGGCATCGGGAGGCATGGCCACAATCTATTCTGGAATAGACACCCGACTTGATCGCCCAGTTGCAGTAAAGATAATGCACTCTCACTTAGCAAATGATGAAGCTTTTGTATCCAGGTTCATTAAGGAAGCCAAGGCAACCGCTGCCCTTTCACATCCCAATATAGTTTCTATTCAAGACCAAGGATGGAATCAAGGCGGGCCTCCTGCCGTATTCCTAGTCATGGAGTTAGTTGATGGTTCCACGTTAAGGGATTTCCTAAATGAAAATGGTTCTTTAACTGTTGAACAAACATTACAGATAATGAATCCGGTTGTTAGTGCCCTAGCAGCCGCTCATAAAATTGGAATTATCCATCGAGATATTAAACCTGAAAACATCTTGATTTCTAAAGATGGACGAATAAAGGTTGCCGATTTTGGATTAGCTAGAAACACATCAATGGGTCAGACCATGACAGCTGAATCCAGCGTTGTGCTCGGGAGCGTTTCATATCTCTCCCCGGAGCAAGTGCAAAGAGGTGTTGCTGATTCGCGTAGTGATATTTATGCAGTTGGAATTGTAATTTTTGAAATGCTAGTAGGAAAGAAACCATACGATGGTGAAACACCAATCCAAATTGCATACCGTCATGTAAATGATCGTATTCCAAATATTCAAACACTTAAACCTGAAGTTCCGCAGGTAGTTTCTGATTTGTTGTTTTCGATCACAGCCCCAAACCCTGA
>CALPKA020000092.1 GCA_943324025.2 Bifidobacterium breve
GGTGTGGTGATGGTGCAAAGTGAGGTAGCTCAACGCTTAGCTGCTGCGCCAAATAACAAGCAATATGGTGCACCAACTGCAAAAGCTAATTGGTGGTCATCTCTTGAGTTAGCTGGATCGATTAGTAGATCAGTCTTTTGGCCGGTGCCAAATGTTGACTCATCTTTAGTCAGGTTTGATCGCCATCTAGATCTTGGAAATGAAAGCCAACGCGCTGCCACCTTCACCATAATTGACTTAGCATTTGCAAAAAGACGAAAAATGATGCGTTCTGCATTAGGCAATATTTTTGACGGCCAAACCCAGGAGTATTTAACAGATGCCGGAATAGATCCAACTATTCGAGGTGAATCGCTTTCAGTTGAGCAATTTTTTCAAATTGGCCAACAGTTAATTAAGCATAATTCCACCAAGAAAGTTATTTAACCAATACGCTCCACCCCATGAGATCTAGAGGAGTTACAGCCCGGGTTCCGGGAAAGGTAAATCTTCAATTATCTGTTGGTCCACTTGGAGATGATGGCTACCACGAAGTTACAACAGTCTTTCAAGCAATTTCATTATTTGATGATGTAAGTATTTCAACTGGTGAATCTGGATCAGGGATAATACTAAGCATTACTGGTCAAACTTCAGGTGGTGTTCCAGCAGATAATTCTAATCTAGCGGTAAAGGCTGCTGAGTTGATGGTTAAAAAGTATGAGCTTTCAAATGATTTAGCAATAAAGTTAAAAAAAGAAATTCCAGTTGCAGGTGGGATGGCTGGCGGAAGTGCAGATGCGGCTGGAGTGATAGTTTGTTTAGATTCTTTGTTTGATCTTGGACTATCTAGAGATGTAATGGAATCAATTGGAAGCCAAATTGGCGCAGATGTGCCATTTTCAATTTCAGGTGGCGTTGCAATTGGCACCGGTCGTGGTGATCAAATCACGCCAGCTTTATATAAAGGAAATTACAACTGGGTATTAGCTTTATCTGGACAAGGGTTATCAACTCCTTCGGTTTACCAAGAGTGTGATCGCTTGCGAGAAGGTTTATCAATTGCCGCTCCAGTTGTCAGCGAACAGTTAATGCAGGCACTACGCGCAGGAGATGCAAAAGCTTTAGGAAAAGCATTAACAAATGAATTACAACCTGCTGCCTGTTCACTAAGACCTGCATTGCGATTAGTTTTAGATGTTGGTGTTGATTATGGTGCGCTTGGGGGAATCGTCTCTGGCTCAGGTCCAACAGTTGCATTCTTGGTATCTGATGATGATCATGCAATGGACTTAACCGTTGCATTAAGTGGCAGTGGGGTTGTTTCCTCTGTTGTTAGAGCAAATGGACCTGCTCATGGCGCACGAATAATTGAAAGTTTTTAATTTAACCACTTATAAGGGATAATTCAGGTTCCGCCATTGTGTAGTGGCTAGCACATGAGCCTTTGAAGCTCAGGGTCCAGGATCGATACCTGGTGGCGGAGCCACCAAATTAAGGGGGTAGTTGATGAGCAAGTTATCACTTGTCATCATCCTCGCTGCCGGCGACAGCACTCGCATGAAATCCTCTCAATCAAAAGTTTTACATAAAATTGCAGGCCGCTCTTTAATCGAAAATTTATTGGTATCAGTTGATTCACTATCCCCTGAAAACCTTACGGTGGTTGTTGGTGCTAAAAAAGAAGAAGTAATTAACCATCTTTCTGAGATTGCTCCTAAAGCAAAAACTGTTGTGCAGGAGAAAAGAGATGGAACTGGTAGCGCAGCCCGATTAGCCTTAGATAACCACAAAGGTGATGGAACAGTTTTGATTCTGGCCGGTGATACTCCGTTGTTAACTAAGCAAACTTTGCAAGAGTTTTTAGCTGCCCACAAAGGCGATGGCAATAAAGCCTCAGTACTAACTGCGCAATTGCCAGATCCAACCGGATATGGGCGAATCATTAGAGGTGAGCAAGGTGAAATTTCAAAGATTGTTGAAGAAAAAGACACAACAGCTGATGAGAAAGATATAGATGAAGTCAACACGGGCGTTTATCTATTTGATATCTCAGTTTTGAGAAAAGTTATTGGTGATTTAAAGAGTAACAATGCCCAAAAGGAGCTTTATCTGACAGATGCTATTGCTTTGATTAATCAATCGGGCGAAAAGTCATTTGCGATTTTATCTAATGATTACACTGAAACTTTAGGAATTAATGATCGTACGCAGTTAGCATCAGCAGCTGCGATTATGCGAGACCGGATAAATCACGAACATATGCAAAATGGCGTCACCATCATTGACCCAACCACAACTTGGATTGATGCACAGGTCAAAATTGAAGCCGATGCCATCATTTATCCTGGCAGTGCAATTACTGGCGATTCACAAATAAAGGCAAACGCGATTATTGGACCCCGAACCACACTTGATTCCTGCCAAGTTGAAGAGGGCGCGAAGGTAATTGAATCAAATTGCACTGAATCCAAAATTGGTAAAGCAGCCAAGGTTGGCCCATTTACCTATTTACGTAAGGGCACAGTGCTTAAAAATGAGAGTAAAGCTGGTGCATTTGTTGAAATTAAGAACTCATCTATTGGTGAAGGATCCAAAGTGCCACACCTTTCATATGTTGGAGATGCTGAAATTGGCAATGAGACCAATATTGGTGCTGCAACCGTATTTGTAAATTACGACGGGGAGAAAAAACACAAGACCAAGGTTGGCGATCATGTTCGAATTGGTAGCGACACCATGTTGGTTGCTCCAGTCAGTATTGGCGATGGTGCATATACCGCCGCTGGCTCGATAATCAACGAGGATGTTCCAGCTGGCGCAATCGGCATTGGTAGGGCTCGCCAAGTCAATATCTTGGGTTGGGTTCTACGTAAACGAAAAGAGAGCAAATCCGCGGCGGCGGCAAAAAAGGCTGGCGCAAAAGAGTAAGCAATTACTAGTAGAGTTAACCTAGATTCACCACAGTGAGGGGGAAGCTAAACTGAACGAATTAAGGTTATCCTCCGAAAAACGTCTGCGTTTATTTACTGGACGTGCATATCCAGAGCTTGCCGATGAAGTAGCAGCCGAACTTGGAATTCCAATCACGCCAACATCAGCCTATGACTTTGCAAATGGTGAAATATTTGTTCGATTTGAAGAGAGTGTTCGCGGAAGTGATGCATTTGTACTTCAGAGCCATAGTGCACCAGTGAATAAGCAAATAATGGAACAGTTAATTATGGTGGATGCATTAAAGCGTGCTTCAGCAAAGAGAATTACTGTGGTTGCACCATTTTATGGTTATGCCCGCCAGGATAAGAAGCATCGTGGTCGTGAACCAATTTCAGCACGACTTATGGCAGATTTGTTTAAGACTGCAGGAGCAGATCGTTTAATGTGTGTTGATTTACATACTTCACAAATTCAAGGTTTCTTTGACGGTCCAGTGGATCACCTTTTCGCACTTCCACTTTTAACAAATTATGTTGGTAGCAAGGTGGATCGCAAAAATCTAGTAATTGTTTCTCCTGACTCAGGCCGGGTAAGAGTTGCTGAGAGATGGAGCGAATTACTTGGTGGATGCAGCATTGCTTTTATTCATAAAACTCGTGATCCAAGAGTGCCAAATGAGGCAACTGTTGGAAAGGTTGTTGGTGATGTTAAGGGAATGACCTGTGTAGTTATTGATGACATGATTGATACAGCAGGAACTGTTACAAAAGCAGTTGATGCACTTATTGAAGCTGGCGCCAAAGATGTAATCATTGCCGCAACCCATGCTGTGCTATCAGGACCTGCTGTTGACCGATTGAAGAAATCAAGGGTTTCAGAGGTGGTTGTTACAAATACCTTGCCAATTCCAGAAGAGAGCAGATTTGATAATTTAACAGTGCTATCCATTGCACCACTTTTGGGCCGAGCGATCCGAGAGGTATTTGAGGATGGCTCAGTTACCAGCCTCTTCGATGGGCATAGTTAAAAATAAGCGATA
>CALPKA020000093.1 GCA_943324025.2 Bifidobacterium breve
AACACTTCATGTTATCGGTGCAGGTAGTCGTGATGGGGTTGGAAGAGCATTAGCTAGAGCAGTTGTAGTAGCAACTGGTGGATTGGGTCAGGTTTACTCACAAACAACAAACCCTGCAGTTTCAACTGGCGATGGTGTAGCACTTGCATTACGAGCTGGTGCAAAAGTTGCTGATGTCGAGTTTGTGCAATTTCATCCAACAGTTTTATGGCGAGACTTAGCAAATAGAGGGCAACAACCATTAATTAGCGAAGCTGTAAGAGGTGAAGGCGCAATCTTATTGAATAACAAGAATGAACAATTCATGATTGGCAAACATCCACAAGCAGATTTGGCTCCAAGAGATATTGTTGCCATTGAAATATTTAATCAAATGCAAATCAGTGGACAGCCATATGTTTGGCTTGATGCAACTAAGATTTCAGATTTCCCAAATAGATTTCCTACCATTTATGCTTCTTGTTTAGAAAATGGTATTGATCCAACTAAAGAAAAGATTCCTGTAGCACCAGCTTCTCACTACGCCTCAGGCGGTGTTTTAGTGGATTTAAATGGTAAGTCCTCAGTAGATGGTTTATATATTTGCGGTGAATCCGCCTGCACTGGTGCCCACGGTGCCAATAGGCTGGCATCTAATTCTTTACTAGAAGGATTGGTTTTTGGTGCGCGAATTGCGGCGAATTTATCAAAAGATCTTCCTGCTCAACAACAACCAGTTGAAGATAATCAAAGTATTTTGTTAGATCCTAAAATTTTATTGCCACTTCAAATTGCAATGAGCGAGGGGGCTGGCGTATTGAGATCAAAAGCATCTCTTACTAAAACCTTACAAACTTTAAATGAGCTATCTAAATTAACCAGCAAAGAACCGCGAATCGAAGCATGGGAAGCAACAAACCTGCATTTACTCGCAACAGTTATTGTGAAATCAGCGTTAATGAGAACAGAATCTCGCGGCTCACATCGACGTAGTGATTTTCCAGATACAGATGAAAAATGGTTGAGTAGAATTGTTCAAGAAATAGATCAAAACGGTAACTGGCAAAATAAAGTGGAGGCAGTGTAAATGAATCAGCTTCGAGATAATTTGAAAACACTGGGCCTTTCGCCAAACCATATTTTTCAACAAGTAAAAGATGCGATAAGTGAAGATTTGGCTGGCGGTGAGGATATAACTTCTATTTCTACTATTTCTGAATCCCAAGTCAGTACTGCCGAATTTACCTCTAGATCAGCTGGTGTGGTTAGTGGGTTACATGTAGTTGCAGCAGTTCTGGAGTACTGCGGGATAAATCATTATGAGGTTTTAGTTGATGAGGGATCAAAAGTTACAGCAGGCAAAGTTTTAATCAGAGCGCAAGGTAATACTCAAAAACTACTTTTGGCAGAGCGCACAGCACTTAATTTTCTATCTCACTTGAGTGGAATTTCAACTTTAGTTAATACCTGGGTGGAGGAGATTGCTGGAACAAAGTGTCAGATTCGAGATACTCGAAAAACCACACCCGGGCTTCGTAACTTAGAAAAGTTTGCAGTTCGCATGGGCGGTGCGGTAAATCATCGAATTACACTTTCAGAATCTGCCATTATCAAAGATAACCACATTCTTTCAACCGGAAGCATTACTGCAGCTTATAAAGCGATTAAGAAGGCATACCCAAATAAATCAATTGAGATTGAGGTTGATTCACTTGAGCAATTTACTGAAGCATTAATACTAAAGCCTGATCTAATTTTGCTTGACAATATGAGTGTTGAAATGTGCCTGCAAGCAGTTGAACAAAATAAAGGATCAGTTAAGTTAGAAGCATCTGGCGGCCTATCTTTAAAAAATGCAAAAGCATATGCAAATACCGGCGTTGATTATTTGGCGGTAGGAGCACTAACTCACTCAGCACCAGCTTTGGATATCGGCCTAGATTTTAGAAAGGATAAGTAATGTTACTAACAATAGATGTTGGAAACACCAATACAGTTCTGGGTATTTTCAATAAAGATAAATTAGAACAATCATGGAGAGTTAAGACCGATCCTCGAGATACTGCAGATGAGTTGTGGTTGCAATATTCGGCGCTAGTAAAAGGTTTTGATATCACTGGAGTTGCAATATGTTCAACAGTGCCAGCGGTTTTGCGTGAGGTTAGAAAACTAATTGATGAGCACTACTCAGATATTAAAACCACAATTATTGAGCCGGGTGTAAAAACCGGTGTGCCTCTTTTGGTAGATAACCCAAAAGAAATTGGCGCAGACCGAATAGTTAATTCTTTAGCTGCATTTACTTTGTATGGGTCAGATGGTCCATCAATTGTGGTTGATTTTGGCACCTCAACAAATTTGGATGTGGTTTCTCCTAAAGGTGAATTTCTAGGCGGTGCACTTGCGCCAGGAATTGAGATTTCAGTTGACGCACTTGCTGCTCGTGCAGCACAGCTTCGAAAAGTTGAACTGGTTAAACCAAAATCGGTTATTGGTAAGAACACGGTAGAGGCGTTGCAATCAGGCACGATCTTTGGCTTTGCTGGCCAAGTAGATGGCTTGGTAAATCGAATTATTGATGAACTCTCTGATTTATATCCAGATGCTGGCGAGGTTTGTGTAATCGCAACCGGTGGGCTTGCACCTTTGGTTCTTGGCATCAGCGAGATGATCGAATTTCATGAACCTGATCTAACATTAATCGGATTGCGCTTAGTTCATGAGCGTAATTAATTCATAACCTGCACCTTGCCCGCTAGGATTTAATTCATAATGGCTGACGAGGATGATCTACCCGAACAACTGCGGATCCGAAGGGAGAAGCGGGCTGCGATTTTGCAGCGAGGCCAAGATCCATATCCAGTTTCAGTTCCTAGAACTACCTCACTGCTTGAGATACGCCAAAAACATAAAGATCTGCCAATTGATGTTGGAACTGGAATTATTGAATCCGTAACTGGTCGAGTTATTTTTAAGCGTGACACTGGAAAGTTATGTTTTGCGAATTTACGTGAAGGCGATGGCACTGAGTTACAAGCGATGTTTTCATTGGACAAAATCGGCGAAGAACATTTAGAGCTTTGGAAATCTGATATTGATTTAGGAGATATTGTCTCAGTAACTGGTGAAGTAATTACCTCCAAGCGAGGTGAGCTATCTATTTTGGCTAATACTTTTGCACTTGCTGCAAAAGCATTAAGACCGCTTCCAGTTGAACATAAACCACTCTCAGAGGAGAGTCGAGTTCGAATGCGCTATGTAGATTTAATTGTTAGGCCAGAGGCACGCAGCAATGCAAGATTAAGGCCAGCTGTTATGCAATCTTTACGCAGCACATTTTCAAACCGAAGTTTTATTGAGGTTGAAACTCCAATGCTGCAAGTAATGCATGGTGGAGCAGCGGCTCGACCATTTAAAACCTTCAGCAACGCATATGAAATGGATCTGTTCTTAAGAATTGCTCCAGAGTTGTATTTAAAAAGATGCGTAGTAGGTGGACTTGAAAAGGTATTTGAAATTAATAGAAATTTTCGAAATGAAGGCGCAGACTCCTCGCACTCACCAGAGTTTGCCATGATTGAAACTTATGAGGCTTATGGGGATTGGGACACCATGGCGGAGTTAACTAAATCTTTAATTCAAGATGCCGCAAAAGCTGTTTTTGGATCTCATAAAGTAAAACACCACGATGGTAGAGAGTTGGACCTTGGTGGAAGCTGGAAAGAGATCTCACTTTTTGATGCAATCTCTGATGCGGTGGGCGAAAAGGTAACGGGTGAGAGCAGCATTGAAGAACTGAAAAAAATTGCCACTAAATTAGGAATTAAATTAGATCCAAAGTGGATTAAAGGCAAAATTGCTGAGGAGATTTTTGAGCATGTTGCAATTAAGAAGTTAACTGGGCCCACATTTGTTAAAGGGTTTCCAATTGATACCTCACCACTTGTTAGAGCCCACCGAACAACT
>CALPKA020000094.1 GCA_943324025.2 Bifidobacterium breve
GAGCTCAATCGGTTAATTGAATTACAAATGGAAGGTGCTGTTGGTTAATGAGTGCACTCAACACTAATTATCTAACACCAACTGGTCGCGAAGAGGCGTGGCGATTTACTCCTCTGAAACGATTAGCGGGATTACATGACAGCAGTACAAATGTTTCTGAAAACATTTCACTGTCTGCCATTTCTAAATTACCTATCGGAGTCGAGTTGGCTGTTGCCAAGGCTACAGATTTCCCCCCTTCCTATACCAGTACAGATGTTGTAACCAATCGCATCCGCGCAGAGGTTAAAAACATATCTGTGTTAACTATCAAAAAAGATATGGAATTGGAGACACCAATTTTCTTATCTCGCAAATGTGGCAGTTCGCCTGAATTAAGCAGAGTAGTGATCCAAGCCGGTGAAAATAGTAAAAGTGTTGTGATTATTGAAAACAATGGAACTGGTGAAATTGGCGAAGAGATTGAAGTTAGTTTGGCGTCAGGATCATCTTTAGATTTAATCAGTTTGCAAGAGTGGGATAGAAGTGCAGTACATATTGGTCAACACCACGCAATAGTTAGCAAAGATGCGCAATTCACCTCATATGTTGTTTCGGTTGGCGGTTCGGTAGTCCGAATAAGCCCAACTGTTGAATTTACTGGTGCAGGTTCATTTGCAGATCTTTATGGTGTTTATTTTGCAACAGATGGTCAACATCTTGAGCATCGTATTCACGTAAACCACAATGTTCCTAATGCTAAGTCTCGCGTTAACTACAAGGGTGCACTTGCAGGGGATCAGGCTCATACTGTGTGGATTGGCGATGTCTATATACACAAAGGTGCTGATGGAACAGATACTTATGAATTGAATCGAAATTTGCTTCTGACAGATGGCGCAAGAGCTGACTCAGTTCCAAATTTAGAGATTGAAACTGGCGAGATCGTGGGCGCAGGTCATGCAAGCACAACTGGACGATTTGATGATGAGCAACTTTTCTATCTTCAATCTCGCGGTATTCCAGCTGAGATCGCAAGAAGATTAGTTATTCGAGGATTCTTTGCTGAGATCATTAGCAAGTTAAAGAACACCGAAATAGAAGATCGTTTAATGCAGAGAATTGATGATGAGTTATCAAAGGTTGGACAGTAATGACTGAGATCTCATTTGATTCACTTATCGATGGCAAGCCAGTTGCAATTGATGTTGATGGTACTTCGGTGTGCGTGGCAAGAGTTGGCGATGAAGTATTTGCTATTGCGGATACTTGCACACATTCTGATGCGTCATTATCGGAGGGTGAGATTACAGGAACTAAAATTGAATGTTGGTTACATGGAGCGGAGTTTGATTTGCGAACTGGCGAAGCATTGACCCCTCCTGCTACTTCTGGGCTAAAAGTATTTAATGTTGAACGTAACGGCAACCAAATCAAAATCACTAACTAGAAATAGGAGATAACAATGAGCGTATTAGAGATCAAAAATCTGCAGGTTAGTGTGGTAACCGATGCTGGTAATAAGGAAATTTTAAAAGGTGTGGATCTAACTATTAAGTCAGGCGAAACCCATGCCATCATGGGACCGAATGGTTCAGGTAAATCCACTTTGGCGTACTCAATTGCCGGTCACCCAAAATACATAATTACTGGTGGATCTGTAACGCTAGATGGTGCTGATGTTTTAGAGATGAGTGTTGACGAAAGAGCCAAGGCTGGATTATTTCTAGCTATGCAGTATCCAGTTGAGGTTCCTGGAGTATCAGTATCAAATTTCTTAAGAACTGCAGTTACAGCTATTCGAGGTGAAGCGCCAAAGGTAAGAACTTGGGTAGGTGAAGTTAAAGAAGCAATGGCAGCACTAAATATCGACACCGCATTTTCAGAGCGAAATGTAAATGAAGGTTTCTCAGGAGGCGAAAAAAAGCGTCATGAAATTTTGCAGATGGAGTTGTTGAAGCCAAAGATCGCAATTCTTGATGAAACAGATTCTGGCTTGGATGTTGATGCTCTTCGTATTGTTTCTGAAGGCGTGAATAGAGTTAAACAAAACTCAGATCTTGGAGTTATGTTGATTACTCACTACACCCGAATTCTTCGCTATATCAAACCTGATTTTGTTCACGTCTTTGCTAATGGAAAAATTGTTGAAGAGGGTGGACCGGAATTAGCAGATAAATTGGAAGAGAAAGGCTATGCAGAGTACATAACTGCATAATCTATGAGGCCAGACTTTTCTAAATACAAAAACGATTTCCCAATACTTTCGCGTTCTGTTCGCGGGGGCAATCGGCTAATTTATTTAGATAGCGGGGCTACTTCTCAAAAACCAGAATCTGTTATAACCGCAGAGGCGAATTTTTATCGCACTAAGAATGCTGCAGTGCATCGTGGTGCACATTTGTTGGCAGAAGAAGCGTCAGAGGCTTACGAGAATGCAAGATCAAATGTAGCCAAGTTTATTGGTGCAGAACAAGATGAAGTGATTTTCACCAAAAGTGCGACGGAATCATTGAATTTCTTAGCCACGTCTTTTGGAAATCCTAACTCTAAAATTCACATTAAAAATGGAGATGAGATTGTTGTTTCAGAGATGGAACATCATGCGAATCTAATCCCATGGCAACAACTAGCATCAAGGGTTGGAGCCAAACTTAAATGGTTTCCAATGGGTCAAGATGGCCGATTAGATCTATCAGAATTAAATACAATTATTAACCAAAAAACTAAAATTGTAGCTATTACGCACCAATCAAATGTTTTGGGCACAATCCTTCCTATTAAAGAAATAGTTGCTGCAACAAAGAATGTTGGAGCTTATGTTGTCCTAGATGCGTGCCAATCCGTTCCTCATTTTCCAGTAAATGTGAAAGATTTAGGGATAGATTTTCTTGCGTTCTCAGGACATAAAGTTCTGGGTCCAACTGGCATAGGAGTTCTCTGGGGTAAGTTGGAGTTACTAGATAAATTAGAACCGGCAATTTTTGGTGGATCAATGGTTGATTCTGTAACAATGGAATCCGCTACCTGGGCTAAAGCTCCAAAGAAGTTTGAAGCGGGTGTGCCAAATATGGCTCAAGCAGTTGGATTATCGGCAGCGATTGATTACCTAAACGCAATTGGTATGTCAGCGGTTGCAGAGCATGAGTATGCACTGACTAAAAAATTAATAGATGGATTAAAAGATATCTCTTCTGTGAATGTTATCGGTCCATTAGAGATGCAGGATCGTGGTGGAGTGGTTTCTTTCACTATTGATGGCGTGCATCCACATGATGTGGGACAGGTGCTTGATCAATATGGAATTGCGGTAAGGACAGGTCACCATTGCGCATGGCCACTTATGAAGAAACTAAATTTAGTTGGAACAACCAGAGCATCATTTCACATTTACAACGATGAGCAGGATGTTCTTGACCTCATCAATGCTGTAAAAAAGGTGAAAGAATACTTCAAGGTAGGTGCCTAATGGAATTAGATTCACTATATCAGGAGGTTATTTTAGATCATTATCGAAATCCTTTGCACAAGGGTTTGTCTAAAGAAAAAGACATACAGGTGCACCACAACAACCCAAGTTGTGGTGATGAAGTAACTTTGAATTTAATAATGAAAGACGGAATCGTGAAAGACATTTCCTGGGATGGTGTGGGATGTTCAATCTCGATGGCCAGCACATCCGTGATGAGCGATCTGTTGATAGGCAAGAATTATGTAGATGCATTAAAAATTGTTGAATCATTTGTTGAATTAATGCAAAGCAAGGGGCAATCCTCTGGAAATGAAGATTTGCTTGAAGACGGCGTGGCTTTTGCTGGAGTATCGAAGTTCCCAGCAAGAATTAAATGTGCCCTTTTAGGTTGGATGGCTTTCAAAGATGCAACAACTCAAGTGATGGCATAGAATTATCATATGAGCGCATCCATAGATGACATTACCGA
>CALPKA020000095.1 GCA_943324025.2 Bifidobacterium breve
CAATATAAATTAAAGCAAGGCTTGGCTCTGGTAGAAGTGAGTTGATTAGCAGAATCAAAGAAAGGAATAGGGCAGCAAACTCAGTTACCCAGATCATTTTTTTGCGGTCCATATGATCGGCCAGCACTCCGCCATAGAGACCAAAAATCACTAGCGGGATAATCTCAACTAATCCGATTAGGCCAACTGCTAAGAAGGAGTTGGTTAACTCTTTAACCTGAAAAGGTAGAGCCACATAGGTAAACATGGAGCCGAAGTAGGAGATCAGGCCAGATAACCACAGCCGCCTAAAATCTGGATACTTTTTAAGGGGTGAAAAATCTATTGCAAGATTTGCCTTCACAAACCCCCCAGTGCAAATCTTGGATTAATTAAAACTCTGATCTGCGGTAGGAAATCTACCCGCTGCCACATCTTCGGCAAACTCACTCACCGCATCTGCCATCTCTTTCCTTAAATTTCGATACGCCTTGGCAAGCTTTGGCATCTTGGCGGTTAGCCCCATCAAATCAGTCCAAACTAAAACCTGGGCATCACAATCAACACCAGCACCAATTCCAATTGTTGGAATGCTTAATTGTTTGGTTATCTCAGCTGCAAGTTTTGCCGGTACCGCCTCAAGCACAATCGCAAAAACTCCAGCTTTCTGCAAAGCGAGCGCATCATCAATAATTCGCTGCCCATCATCTCCTCGCCCCTGCACCTTAAAACCACCTAGGGCATGAACTGATTGCGGGGTTAAACCAAGATGTCCCATCACTGGAATACCTGCAGCAATTAACTTTTGAATTTGTGGAATTACCTTCGCTCCACCCTCAAGCTTTACTGCGCCAACCTGTGCCTCTTTAAAAAATCTAATTCCAGTTTCAACTGCTTGCTCAGGGGAGCTCTCATAGGAGCCAAAGGGAAAATCAGCAACCACCATCGCAGATTTACTAGCCGATACCACCGCTTTAGCCATTGGAATTAAATGGTCAACCTCAACTGGAATGGTGTTTTCAAAACCTAGGAAATTATTGCCAGCTGAGTCACCAACTAGTAATACTGGAATACCTGCTTGGTCAAAAATCTCAGCAGTGATCTGTTCATAGCAGGTCAACATCGCCCACTTTTGCCCGCTCTTTTTCTTCGCCGCTAAATCAGCAATTGAAACCCGACTGTTATGGGCATTACTCATGACTTACTCCTTTAGATCAAGGCCGAGCTATTCCGGTCCCTGTCTTTGCTAGGTAGTCCTACTTTAACTCAACTCCCACCAGGTGCGCCACCTGAGGTACTCTTGAAAAGTGAGCAGCCGTGGCCAGATTCGAATTGCGTTAGCGCAGATCAACCCAACAGTTGGGGATCTTAATAAGAATGCTGATCTAATTTCCAAATACGCATTTGATGCCACAAATGCTGGTGCGACATTGATAGTTTTTCCAGAGATGGTTTTAACTGGATATCCAGTTGAGGATTTAGCTAACCGAGCATCATTTAGAGCAGCATCAATTGCTGCGGTAGAAAAGCTTGCGACGCGAATTAATCAAGAGGGCAATGGGGATTTAACCTTATTAGTTGGCTATCTAGGTGAGTCACCCTCAGGACGTCCGCAAAATTGTGTAGCTGTTATTTATCGTGGTGAGATTTTGGCAACCTATATCAAGCACCATCTGCCAAATTATGGCGTCTTTGATGAGTATCGAAATTTTGCACCAGGCAATCACTCACTTGTGGTTCGAGTAGCTGGGGTTGATATTGGTGTTGCCATTTGTGAAGACATCTGGCAAGCAGGAGGCCCAGTTGCTGAGTTGGCAAAGCGAAATATTGGATTACTTCTAGTTCCCAATGGCTCACCATTTGAGGCAAATAAAGATGATGCCAGATTGGCGTTGGTGCAACAGCGCGCAATTGAATTAAGTGCACCTCTGGCATATGTAAATATGACTGGTGGCCAGGATGATTTAGTTTTTGATGGCGACACAATTGTGGTCGGATCCCAGGGTGAGTTAATTGCCAGGGCGCCGCAATTTGAGGATGGCTTAATGATTATTGATCTAGAGGTGAAGCTTGCAAGCAGTGATCCTGATTTAATTATTTCAAATACTCCACTTCCTAAATACAAAGCAAATGTTCCAGGGGTGGCCAGAAGATTAGGTGATGAGGATGAGATCTGGCAGGGGCTGGTAATTGGCTTAAGAGATTATGTTGAGAAGAATAATTTTAAATCGGTGATCTTGGGATTATCAGGTGGAATTGATTCAGCACTCGTTGCAGCCCTTGCCGCCGATGCAATTGGTGGTAATCGGGTTTATGGTGTGGCACTTCCTAGTAAGTACTCATCTGATCACTCCTTAGCGGATGCCAAAGAGTTGGCAATAAATATTGGTTTAAATTATCGAATTATTGAGATCCAACCGATGGTGGGTAATTTGATTGAAAATCTTCACCTATCTGGAGTTGCCGAGGAGAATTTGCAGGCCAGGGTTCGCGGCATCACCTTGATGGGGTTATCAAATCAAGAAGGGCACCTAGTGCTTGCAACTGGAAATAAATCTGAGTTAGCAGTTGGCTACTCAACTTTGTATGGAGATGCAGTTGGCGGTTTTGCACCAATTAAGGATTTATATAAGAGCCAGGTTTGGCAATTAGCTAAGTGGCGAAATGAGTTAGCAATTCTGCAAGGGCAAACCCCGCCAATTCCAGTTAACTCAATTAATAAACCACCAAGTGCTGAACTTCGTCCTGATCAAAAAGATACCGATTCACTTCCTGATTACAAGATTTTGGATCAGATTCTGCAGATCTATATTGACCAAGATGGTGGTCGAAGTGCTGCTTTAGCTGCCGGCTTTGATGCGGCATTAGTTGATCGGGTGGTTGGTTTAGTTGATCGGGCTGAGTACAAAAGGCGCCAGTATCCACCAGGAACCAAGATCTCAAGCCGTGCCTTTGGTAAGGATCGAAGATTGCCGATTACATCACATTGGCGTGAGTCTTAAGAAGAGTTTGCGCTAGATTTAAAAACACGCAAATCATTTGCAATTAGCAATACCAATCTTTCTTTCCTACTATTTACCCATGGCTGCCTCACTTAACCAACTAATTGGAATCAATCGTTGGTACTTCACCCGTCGCCGGGTAGTGGATTTTCACCGCGCCACCTCTTGTTGTTGCTAATTTAACTCTTCACTTAGCTTTATCGCATTTCTAGCTCTACTCGTCTTTACCCAATCCAAAAGATTTAACTAACAAGGAGAAAACAATGAAGGTTTATAACAATATTACTGAGGTTTATGGCAATACCCCGTTGGTGAAGTTAAACAAGATTATGACCAACTCAAAGGCAACCGTTTTAGCAAAGCTTGAGTTTTATAACCCAACCTCAACTGTGAAAGACCGGCTTGGAATTGCAATGGTTGATGCCGCTGAAAAATCTGGTGAGTTAAAGCCAGGGGGAACAATTGTTGAAGCAACTAGCGGTAATACCGGTATTGCACTTGCCATGGTTGGCGCCGCCCGTGGATACAAAACTATTTTAACTATGCCAGAGTCAATGTCTAGTGAGCGCAAAGCATTACTTCGCGCATTTGGTGCTGAATTAATTCTGACACCAGCAGCTGAAGGAATGAAGGGTGCGGTAGCAAAGGCAGAGTCTTTGAAAGATACTGGCGCTGTTTTAGTTCGCCAATTTGAAAACCAAGCAGGTCCAGATATTCACCGCAGAACTACAGGTGAGGAGATCTGGCGAGATACTGATGGCACAGTTGCAGCTGTTGTTGCTGGAATTGGAACTGGTGGAACAATTACCGGTGTTGGCCAATTGTTAAAGTCTAAAAATCCTGCGATTAAGGTATTTGGTGTTGAACCTGCTGCATCACCTTTGTTAAATGGTGGAGAGCCAGGAAAGCATCCATTCCAAGGAATTGGTGC
>CALPKA020000096.1 GCA_943324025.2 Bifidobacterium breve
AAGTGGAGCTGAGGGGAGTCGAACCCCTGACCCCTTGCATGCCATGCAAGTGCGCTACCAGCTGCGCTACAGCCCCGCTATTTGAAGCAAGAGCCAACCTTATCTAATTAACCGCATCATCTCCAAAGACAGGCTCAGGCAAGGAACCGGCATTGTGCTCTGCTAAATACCAGCGAGATCCAGTGTGATGTTTGGTTAATTCAAGTATTGACCAACAAGCATTTGATAAGCCACCAATTACACCCCACTGCGAAATTGGTAATTTAAGAATTGATCCCAAAATACTTCTAACAGTTCCACCGTGAGTTACAAAAACAATTGTGCCGGTGAAATTAGCAGTCTCTCTATCAATTACCTCAACCGCTCTTTTTGCAACCTCACTTCGACGTTCACCAATTACTCCAGCAGGTTCATCCCCACCTTCATACCAATTAGCAAATAAATCTCCATGGGTTGCTCGGTTTTCAGGACCGGTCTTTCCCTCCCACAATCCACCATTTGTTTCTCTTAAACCTGGATCAATTTCAACTTTAATATCAGTTAAAGCTGCAAGTGCTGCAGCGGTTGCCTGTGCTCTAATCAAATCACTTGAAATTATTCGGTCAGGACGCAAGGCTGCTAATACCTTTGCCGCCTCTGATACTTGATACTCACCAACTTTATTTAATGCAATATCGGAATGGCCTTGGAATCTATTTTCAACATTCCAATCAGTTTGGCCATGTCGCCAAAGGACAATGCGAATTGGTGAGTCTGAATTGCTCATTATCTTTTTACTACATCCATATTCAAATCAATTTTTGGGCAATCATTCCAAAGGCGATCTAGCATGTAGTAATTACGTAATTCAACACTTTGAATATGAACAACTAAATCTGTGTAATCAAGCAAAATCCAAGAACTGCTTCCCTCTTTGCGTGCTGGCTTCTCTCCTGCCTCAGCAAGTTTTCGTTGCACCTCATCAGATAGTGATTGAAGTTGAGGTTCATTGTTTCCAGTTACAAGTAAGAAAACCTGATTCAAAACCAATTGCTCAGATAGATCTATGGCGACAATTTCGGTGCCCAATTTATCGGCAAGGGCTGCTGCTGCAATTTTGGTTAGCTCTAAGGTGCGATTACCGACTGCCATATAACCCAAACTCTCTAATAAATGTAACAACCTTTGCTGGTAGCAATGCGCTTACATTCTCTCGTTTTGCAATTGAAGCCCTAACCATAGTTGATGAGATATCTAAAGCTTTAATTGAAATTTCATCATACTCAGATTGGCTAGATCCAGGCCGCTTTACAACCAAAATCTTCACCTGCTCTAGCAGCTCTTTTGATCTATGCCATTTATCTAAATACTTCGCAGCATCTGAGCCCAAAACCAAAGTGAAGTTAGTATTTGGATAGATAGCTTTTAACTCCTCAACTGTATCGATGGCATAACTATTTCCAACTCGTTTGACCTCAATTGGGCTTACCTCAACCTTTTCACTTAATCCCATGGAGGTAATAGCTAAATCTGTCATTTGAAATCTTTGCTCAGCTGTTGCAACTGGTGGATTTTCCTTTAACCATGGAGTGCCAGAGGGTATGACAATTACTTTTTCAAACTTATTGGAGATCTCTTTAATTAGATGAAGATGGCCAAGATGGATTGGGTCAAATGTGCCGCCAACTATGGCAAATTCTTTAGTTACCGCAGCAATAATTAATCCCGGTCAATACGCAAAGTTAAATATAGAAGCAAAGATAAGATTCCAAAGGTGACCAAACCAAAAGCGAGCGGTGATATTGGAAGTTCTCGAAGGTTCTCATTAAGCATTCTCATGCGCTTAGTTTATCCCCTTCTCAAGTAATAATTTAAATCCTGCCTCATCAAGGATGGTAATTCCTAGCTCTTGTGCTTTATCTAACTTCGAACCAGCAGCCTCCCCTGCTACCAAGTAATCAGTTTTGGCTGAAACTGAAGAGGTTGCTTTGCCACCTCTGGCCACAATCGCCTCACTTGCCTGATCACGTGTGAAATCAACCAGGGAACCAGTAACAACAATGCTTAAGCCAGTTAAAGTCTGTTTAACTTTTTCTTTAGGTGCATCCACTAAAGCAACCTTTGCCTTATCCCATTTTTTAATAATCTCTTTATGCCAATCAACACTAAACCACTCAACAATGGCATCTGCCATTACTTGGCCAACCCCATCAATATTTGCCAACTCATCAGCGGTTGCCTTTTGAATATTGTGAAGAGAGCCAAATTTACTTGCTAATGCTTGCGCACTAGTTGGCCCAACATGTCTAATTGATAGCGCAACAAGTATGCGCCAAAGTGGCCGAGTTTTTGCAAGCTCTAGTCCTGCTACAAATCTTTCTGCAATCACACTTAGTGAGCCATCTTTTTTCCTAAAGAACTCAGATTTTGCTAAATCTTTTGTGGTTAAGGCAAATAAATCACCCTCATCAATTACCAACTTATCTGCTAGAAGTGCTGCTGCTGCCTCATAACCTAAAACATCAATATCCAATGCTGAGCGAGAGCCAATATAGAAAAGACGTTCAACTACTTGGGCAGGACATGATTGGGAGTTTGGGCAGCGAATATCTACATCACCCTCACTCATTGCCCGAAGTTTGCTACCGCAATCTGGACATTTACTTGGCATAACAAATGCTTTTTCACTTCCATCGCGCTTTTCAATTACTGGAGCTAAGACCTCTGGAATTACATCACCAGCTTTTCTGATCAATACGGTGTCGCCAATTAAAATTCCTTTTCTAACTATCTCCTGGGCGTTATGAAGTGTTGCATTGGTAACGGTAGATCCGGCCACTTTTACTGGCTCCATAAATGCACATGGTGTTACCCGTCCAGTTCTTCCAACACTTACCTTAATATCAAGTAATTTAGTTACCACCTCCTCCGGTGGATACTTATAAGCAATCGCCCACTTAGGAGCACGGGAGGTAAAACCGAGAAGATTTTGGCTCTTTATCTCATTAACTTTTATTACAACACCATCTATCTCATGCTCAACATTATGTCGGTTTTTTTCATACTGATCGATAAATTCAAATACTTCTTTCCTTGTTGAAACAACTTTAAATCTGCTGCTAGTTGGAAGCCCCCAACCTTTAAGTAATTCATAAGCATCAGATTGTTTAGCAAATGAAACTCCTTGGGCAGCTCCTATGCCATGCACAACAACATCTAATGGACGAGATGCAGTTATTTTTGGATCCTTCTGGCGCAATGAACCCGCTGCAGCATTTCGAGGGTTTGCAAACCTTGGCTTTCCTGCCTCTTCTAATGAATCATTTAATTCATCAAATGATTGCAGTGGAAAAAACACCTCACCGCGAACTTCAAGAAGGGAGGGAAGATTTTTGCCCTTTAACTCAAGCGGAACAGATTTGATTGTCTTTATATTTAAAGTTACATCCTCACCAGTTGTGCCATTTCCTCGGGTTAATGCTCTAGTTAATCTTCCTTCTTCATAAAGTAAGTTGATGGCTAAGCCATCGACCTTAACCTCACATAGCCAAGTGTTTTTACTCTCTGATTTTTCAATTCGATCAAACCAAGTATCTAACTCCCCTGAGTCAAAAACATTGTCTAGGCTCATCATCTTTTCGATGTGATCATGTTGAGTAAATGAGGTTGAAAAACCACCACCTACTTGCAGTGTTGGCGAGCTCTCTAGCTTGTATTGCGGGTACTTTTTCTCAAGCTCTAGGAGCTGATTCCACAACTTATCAAAGGCAGCATCTGAGATTGTTGGCGCATCTAAAACATAGTATTTAAATTGATGATCACCGATCTCTTCACAGAGTTCTTGAATTTGATGCCGGATTTCAGCGCTCATTTTAAATCGTTTCGCAGATCG